>CAZHXC010000193.1:0-6706 GCA_964536145.1 uncultured Spirochaetales bacterium
GGCCCTGTCTGCAGGATGCTCCCAGCTTTTTGGATCGATATCAAGAAGCCTGACTTTTTCTTTCATGAATCCACCTCCGCATGGTCTTATAGGTTGAATGTAACCACGCTCTGAGGTTAGATTCAACTGCGTATATGCCGATACTGTAGAAGGCTATGAAAGACAGCTACTAAAGGGCGGCAGGCAAAGCCTTTCACCATGATAACCGTTGACCTACATTTTGACGATCTTCAACTCGCCGCCCGCACCGATGAATCTTTTGACGATTTGATAGCGCGAAATCAGTACCACAGTGGTCCGCTTGTCGCGTTGAACGAGCTCAGGCTCGAACTTGGAGACAATGAAGCGGTGAGGGTGGCTGTCCGCGGGAAAACACCGGCGGGTGTTATTGAGGAACGGAATCTCAACATGCTATTTCACAAGGCGGGTTTTGAAAACATCGAATACAAAAAAGAGTGCAGCCCGCCGGTTGTTGAATGCGTGAGAAGGCCGGTGTATACGGTGCCCTATGATTACGGTCTTTTTCTCAAAGAGCTCATAGCACCCGATGACATCCTGCGGTGTCACGAGTTTGCACGAAAAGTCTACTACTATAAAGACTTTCATTATGATTACGATGTTACGAGGCAATTCGACCCGAACGCCGATGTGTTCGCCGTAGTGAATGCTGAAGAGGACATCCTGGCCTTGGGACGGTCGGTAATCCGGCTTCCCGGCTACACCTGTCCCTTTATGCACGCAACATTGCCCGATGGTGCACATTACAGCGTACCGGACAGGTTTGTACGTATTTGCGAGGTAATGGGGCTCTATATAGAAGGAAGAGAGGGGATTATCGCGTTCAAGAAACTGATGGAATCTCTCACCCAGTACGCATACTACATCGCGCAGGTTGACAGCATCTGGACAACCTACGATGAAATTGACACCTACACCGGAACATATTACAGAAGGAAACTGCTTATGGAGAGCGCCGGGGTGAAGCTCAGCTACCGGGATTTCGGCGGTTTGTGGAATTTGATATACACTGATAGAATCGAGGAACTGAAAGACGTAAACAGAAATATGTTCGTCCGATAGGAAATGTATGATCGACGAGTTTTTTAAATCCGAGGAACTCAAAGAACGCTACCGGCTCGAGCAGTCCGAAGGTTTGAACAAGATAAACCGGATAATTGCCTGGCCGATGGTAGCGCTCTTGCTCTATCTCACGCTGGTTTCAGATCCTGCGAGTTTCCCGGTTCTCAGATGGGCGATGCTACCCGGAAGGCTGGTGGCCATCGGGACGGCTATCATAGTCGGCATCGTCTCCTTTCTCCCGCAGATGAAGCGCCACGGCTTCATTGTCTCTTTCTTCGTATTTCTCGGCGCCGGTTTCATGATGAGCTATATGACCGCGGCGACCAACAACCACCCGTCGGATATCATCGCCTGGATATTCGTGAACGTGATTTTTTGCGGTATCTATCCGCTTCCGATACTCTACGCCTTTGCGGTTGTCATTATCACCGACGCGGTCTATCTCATCACATACTTTGCAAGCGGCTTTACCGCGGATGTCGATTTTCAGCAGGTGATGGTGAATATCAACAGTGCGAGCTTTGTTACTCTCCTCCTGAAGATCGGGATACAACGGATACGAAAACGAGAGTTTTTCTTCAGAACCGGTCTCCAACGGGCCAATACTGAAATCGCTGCCCTGAACGAGCAGCTGCAGGATGAAAACCTACGGCTTACCCACGAACTGCAGATTGCGCAGCACATCCAGTCCATCGTCCTGCCACGAAAGCTCGAATACAGAAGCTTCCCCGACCTCGACATAGCCTGCCAGATGATCCCCGCAACCCAGGTTGGCGGCGATTACTATGATACCATTACCTTTGAAGAGGGCGGTATCATCGCAATGGGTGACGTGACCGATCACGGGCTCCATTCCGGGCTTATCATGATGATGGTTCATACGGCGCTGCGGGCTTTGAGCTCGATCGAAAAAGAGGACATTAGGCAAATCTATGCTGTTATCAATAAGCTGCTATACGATTTTAGGCTCAAGACCGAAGACCATCGGATCATGTCTCTTATTATCATCAAGTATGTGGGCAACGGCAGGTTTGTGCTGACCGGCCAGCACGAGTCTCTCTTCATATTCAGGAAAGGCGGGCAAATCGAAGATATTTCCTCTCTCGAATACGGCATGTACGCCGGTCTTGATCAGAAGGTCGACAAATACCTCGATGTTCTCACCTTCACCCTCGAGCCGGAAGACGTTCTCGTCCTCTATACCGACGGGGTTACCGAGGCGGTCAACAGGAAGAATGAGTTCTTTGGCAGTGAAGGTATTGTGGCCGCGGTAAAACCGCTGCTCGGGGCAAGAGCCGAGCACCTGAAAGACGCCATAATCGAGAGCTGCAGGGCTCATATCGACAATCACAGAATATACGATGACATTTCGGTGATGGTCTTGAGGAAAAAGTAGTCATGCAATGTGCCGATGAAATCATTCAGATTGGGGACACAATCGACTTCGAAAACGATACGGAGGATTTTTTCTCGGTCACCTTTCTGCCGCTCGATTTTTTTGATAACTGGGAACGGGGAAACCTGCTTTCCAACTTTCTCGCGGAATACTACCGGCATAATTTCCCGGAGGCTGAAGCGCAGAATCTTATTTCCACTGTGCTCAACGAGCTCATAGAAAACGCCGTGAAGTTTTCCCGCAACAACTCTATGCCCGTAGAGATTACGATAAGAAAGCGGCGGGAAGAGCTCCTGATAAGGGCGGACAACACACTGCCAAAAAACAGACAGGAAGCGTTCATTTCGATTTGCCGAGAGCTTTCCCGGGCCAATCTCAACGCGCTCTACATAGACAGAATGCACCAGAACATAGAGGATCCCACGAGCTCGGGGATAGGACTCATTCTGATAAAAAAAGATTACAGTGAAGGCTTGAACTTTCAGTTTTATCACGACGGGACATGCGCTCACGTTGCGGTTACCGTGAAGCTTGATATTGATAGCTTGAGGAACAAAAAATGACCATTCAGACGGATAGTTACACCATTACTGCCGACAAAGATGAAGGAATCGTGACCCTTGAAGGGACTCTCAGATTGCAGGGACGGGAGCAGTACAAACCCATTTTTGATCTGCTGATGGAATCGGCATCCTGGCGGGAAGGGAAGCTCACAATCGACATGCGTGGACTCATTTTTCTCAACAGTTCGGGTATTTCCGCAATCAGTCTTTTTATCATTGAAATGCGCAAGATCGCCAAGCCTATCGAGATACTGGGCAGTAATTCCATTACCTGGCAGTCAAAATCTCTGAAAAACTTTCAACGGCTATACGAACAGGTCGAGATCACTATCGAATAGTGTTGCTGCGGGTACGTTTCAGTATCTTGAGCGCCTCTTCAAGCACCGAAATAAGCCCCTCCCTGTAGCTATCGGTATCCGCATCCGCGTCAAAGGAGACCGGTTGAAGGGTAAATCCATGGCCGTCCTTTTCAAGCAGGTTTTCTACGATTTGATTGGTATCTTTCATTCCGAGCACTTTGAATGCGCCAATCGGATAATGAACCCCCTTCACGCGAATCCTTCGTCTCTCGTCAACCCTCACGATGTCTTTCACAAAAGCGTAAGTTGTCTCGCTGATGTAGATGGAGTTCCTTTCGGCGATGCTCTCGAGCCTGGAAGCGATATTGACCTGCCCACCGATAATCGTGTAATCCATCCTGTTTTCAGAACCGAAATTACCGACCGTGCAGAAGCCGGTATTGATCCCCATTCGCACTCCCAGACCGTTGGGTGCACCGGCGTCGGACCAGTGTTTGCTCAAAATCTTGATCCTGTCGAGCATCTCTACTGCCATCCGGACGCATTGCCTGGCGTGGGTTTCATCATCTATGAACTCGGGATCACCGAAAAAGACGACTATTGCATCGCCAATAAACTTGTCGATTGTACCGCCGTACATCACCGCAATCTCGGACATCACGGTGAGATACTCGTTGAGGAGCCCTGAAAGGGTTTCCGGCTCTATCATATCGGTGATCCTGGTGAATCCCTCGATATCCGAAAAGAACATGGTGAGCTTTTTCCGCTTGTAGCTCAGCCTGGTGTCCATCGTTCCCTTGATGATCGAATTGTACAGCTGTGAGGAGAGGTACATCTTCATCGAAGTGATGAGGTTGTTTATGTGCTGGTTCTTCTCTTCGAGGGCGTTCTCAATGGTGGTACTGTGTTCTACGGTGTTTTCGTGAAGAACCCTGAGGTCCTTGAGCTCTTCCTTTAACAGTTCGATTTCACCGATGAGATCCGCGAGTTCCGGATGTCGGTTAAGTGATGAGCCGGCCATGACCTATCTTACCACACACCTACAAATGAAAAAAACGCTTTAAATCTACATATTTGCGCAAGCGGTAATGCACGAAGAGCAGTATCCCCACCACCGGGCTTACGGAGACGAGGACCAGCGCAGACCAGCTCAATAGTACTTCACCGTTGAAATACAAATCGAGGGTTGCCTCAATCCCGACGGTAAAAAGTCCCACGCTGAAAAGGATAAAGGCCGGAATATTTAGACCTCTGCGTTGGGTCCTTGGCATAACGAGACAGAGAATTCCCACCAACAGGAAGAAGCAGCTGGAAATGGGTAACCCAAGCTCAAAGAACCACGGTAAACGCCGGGTCGTTATATCGATAAGGGCAAGAAAAACAAGCGTATCCGCATAAGCGCCTAGAAAAAGCAACACAGGACGCCTGTACAGGAAGATAATCACCGTTGCGAGAAGCCACACGCAGCCTGTAGCAATTATCGGGTATACCGACCAGGTAATCCGCCTGTTGGTGATGATGTCGACAACGAGCACCACCACCACCGCCGACAAAAACATCAACGTAGATATCTCCCAGGCAAGCCGCGAGCGCTGTTTTGTGCTAAGCGGCCTGATTTCATCCGCGAACTCCGGCATGAACTGCACGTTATTCTGCTCAGCGTCAGTCTGATCACCCGCCATGTCGGACCCGCACAACGGGCACTTCAAAGCCGTATCATCTACTTCCACTCCGCATCTTTCACAAATCGCCATGTAAACGTCCTTTCTAAGAGTTCTTATAACGCACCATACTCTCCGAGTTCAAGGGACGGTTCAAATGATGCATTGGCACTCTATATATGCGGCCGGATCCCGAGGTAGAGACCAAAACCGGTCATGACTATTGCGCAGACAAGGAGCACGACTCTGTAGGCGCGTCCGCTAATCTTTCGCCGTCCTAACGCCACAATTATGGAAACAACCCAGTACACCGCGAGATCTCCCGCCTCATGACCCGCCATAAAGGCTATCAACCCCGACGGATTTCTGAAGCTGATGTCGTATTGTACCATGAAGGCCAAACCGATACTCGCCCACCAGATCCACCAGTACGGATTGCTCATCGAGACAATGATCCCGCCGATAAACGCCCGCGGAAGCCGCCGCGGAGCATGTCCCTCCGGCGTGTTTTGTCCGGCGGCAAAAACATCGCCTACCCGTCCTCTTGCCAGATCATAGATGAGGCGGCCACCGAGATAGGCGAGCACCATGCCGCCAATGGTTCCTATCACCCTGATTGTCACCTCGTTCCGGAGCAAGGATGCAAATCCCGCAAGGAGCAAAATGACGAGTGCCGATTCCAACACCGCGTGTCCGGCAATAACGAGAACCCCCACCATCGAGCCTCTCTCACGGGTCTCCAGGGTCTTCATGATCGTGTAGGTGAGAAGCGGTCCGGGAACGAGCGCACCACTTAAAGCTACGACAAAGGAGAAGGATGCGATAAGCCATATCGTACTGATATTCAAAACTGCAACACCGGATTTTCCGGGCAGTGTATCAGAGAGGCATCTGAGCTACAATGGCAGCATGAACAGCGCCATGAATTGCATCATGAATCGCGGTGGGAGGGCTCCTGCCGGAACGCTGCTTCTTGCCTCGGGGCTCTCGGTCCTCAACGCCAACTCGTTTTCACGGCAATTGAGACTCTTGAAGCATTCCCTCGAGCGCGCATTCACCGGGCCATCGGGTGAACCCGGTATAGAAGTCATCCTTGCAGGTGTTGCCACCGCCTCAGGAGGCGGTGGCGGAGCGGCGGCCAATTCCGGCATCTTTGATCTACCCGATTTTTCCGCTCAAACTCTCGATGAGCTTGTCTTGAAATCAGGAGTTCGCGTGTCCATTCTCCTCGGATATCCCGATCAATTTCCCTTCCTTCTCGAGGATACCGCAATCCCGGTCTACTTCTGGTATCAATGCTCGCGGCCGGCGGTTTTGCCGGGAATAGAAAAGGTCACCGTAGTGCCGCTTACGGCAAAGACAGCGAGACACCTCGAGAATGCCGGTTTTGGCCCAACCGGACCGGTCATACCTCACGGAGTGGATACCGATGTATTTGCGCCTGAAGGTCGTGAGTCCGGCGGCGGGCCTGTCTTTCTCTCCGTTGGCGCGAACACCTATCGCAAACGCTTTGATGTGCTCGTAGAGGCGTTTGCCCGCGCAAAGCTCTCGCTCCCGGACGCCCGGCTCATAATCAAGACAGACTCCGGTAAAAAACCCGGCGGCTTTGACCTGCAACACCTTCTCGGTTGTCATGATACCTCCGGCGCCGTGTCTATTATTGACCGCAGGACTGCGTTGGCGTGCATCAGGCGGTAGATGTCGTCC
>CAZHXC010000194.1:0-2344 GCA_964536145.1 uncultured Spirochaetales bacterium
TTGCTACACCGGAGCAGGGCGGGTGGGTCCCATCGTAGAGGTCCGGGAACGAAAGGTCCGTTTGAGCGCCTCTCCCGGAGCTTTCGAGCTTAGCACCCTCACGTTCAAAATACTCAGTTACCTCCGGCGGAGAGACCGCTTCGCTGAAACAGTTGGCCAGCTCTATTCCGTTGAGATAGAGCTCCCAGCGCTCGCGACGGTTTCCCTTCAGCTTTGCGAGACAGCCGACGCGAGCCGGATAGTCGAGGAGTACCACGGGTCGGTCTTTCTTCAGGTTCGGCTCGATGTGCGTAACCAGAATCAGGTGAAACAATTCATTCCAATCGTCGCTTTCCCCCGCCACAATACCCAGCCTGCCGGCCGCACGGGCCAGCGATCCGGTCTCATCACAGGCTTTCAGATCGATTTCCGCATATCTTTCGAAAGCCTCGTCGATCGTTATCCTCTCAAAAGGCGGTGAAACAGACCGGAGGAGCGGCTCGGGTACTTCACACCGCTCGCAGATTCTTGCAAGCAGCGCTTCAGTCATATCGAGAGAATCGATGTAATCAGCCTCCATGGTGTACCATTCGAGCATAAGGAACTCATGGTTGTGTAGCCTTGAAGCGGGCTCATAATCCCTGAAACAGCGGGAGAATTGAAAGATACTCCCCGAGCCTGCCGCAAGGAGCCGTTTCATGTAGAGCTCCGGTGACGGCAGCAGGACCACCGTCGTGCCACGCTCTCCCTCTGCCCGATGCACTACCGTCTGCAGAAGATCGAGCGTTGGTTCCGGAATAATTTTCTCGGCAAGGATGGGAGTATCAACCTCGAGGTAGCCGGTCACTTCAAAAAAATAACGGATTTCGCGGATGCAGCGTGACCTGAATGCAAGAATCGACCTGTCCATGTCAGCCGATTGCCAACATGCGCTCCACGGGTTTCAGTGCCTTCCGGCGTATTTCTTCATTGAGCTCAACCACATACTTCATGTTTTGAAGCGATTCGAGGGTGTCTTCAAGAGTGATCTCCGCCATGTGGGGACACCGGATACTGCAGAGCCGGAGGAGCTCCTTGTCCGGACGCGAGGCGGCAATGTTGTCTCCCATACTGCATTCGGTCAACAGCAGGTACCGCGGGGCATCGACCTGTTCTACATACCGTATCATCGCCGCGGTACTCCCGGCAAAGTCCGCCTCTTCGGTGACTTCAGGACTGCACTCCGGATGGGCCAACACGACGACATCAGGGAACTGACGCCTGATTGTCCGTATTTCGTCAACATTGAACTGCTCATGCACCTCGCATCGCCCCGGCCACCCGATCATCTCGTATTTGACGTTCTCGTCAACCGTGATCGCTCCGGGTGTTTTTGTGGGAATGATAATGGTTTTTCCCGTTTCCGCTGCCGTGTTCCTTGCAAGAAACTCGTCAGGCAGGAAAATCACCCGGTCGGCATCGAAACTCTCTACAACCTTTGACGCATTTCCTGATGTGCAACAGATATCCGATTCAGCCTTTACGTCGGCATAGGTGTTGATATAGCTGACCACCGGGACACCGGGAAACTTTCTCCTCAGCTCCCTCACGTCCTCCGCGGTGATGCTCTCGGCGAGCGAGCAACCGGCTTTAATAGAAGGAATGAGCACCGTCTTATCAGGATTGAGGATCTTTGCAGTTTCCGCCATAAACTTCACGCCGCAAAAAACGATGATGTCTTTGTTTGTTCCTGCCGCCTTTCTGCATAATTCCAGCGAATCTCCGGTAAAGTCGGATATCGAGTGGAATAGTGCAGGCTCCATGTAGTTATGGCCGAGAACTACCGCGTTTTTCTCTTCTTTCAGCGTCTGAATTTGCGCCGCGAGTTCGGCTTTCACCCGGAGCTCCGCATCAGGGACTACTTCAGACAGCTTTGCCTTGAGCTTGTCATATATCTGTTGAACCACGTTTGTTACCATCCAGTTGAGAAAACAATAAATATATAGATTGCAATGGTCAAGGGAATGTCGTACTATGGGCGCCATGAGCCCGGATGACTACCTCCCGTTGGTACAGCTTGCGTTGCGGGAAGATCTCGGCGGCCGGGGAGATGTTACAACCGGGGCCTTGTTTTCCGGTGAGAGTTCTCAGGCCGTACTACTGAGCAAAGACACCGGAATACTCTCGGGTGCAGAGGTGTTTCGCGCCGTCTACGAGCAGCTCGATGCGGATGTAACCGTGAAATTCGAGTTGCAGGATGGTGATTCGGTGCAACCCGGTGACACGGTGGCAGTTGTGACCGGGCCTGTCGCTTCGATTCTCACCGGAGAACGTGTTGCCATCAACTTTCTTGCATTTTTGTCAGGTATTGCAACCGCAACACGAC
>CAZHXC010000194.1:2354-6699 GCA_964536145.1 uncultured Spirochaetales bacterium
CGTTTCGCGGATGCCGCGTCCTCAACCGGCAAGGCGAGGATACTCGATACGAGAAAAACACTACCCGGTTACCGGGCGCTTTCGAAGTACGCGGTCAGGTGCGGTGGCGGAAAAAACCACCGTCAGGGTCTCTACGATATGGTTTTGATAAAGGACAACCACATCGATTTTGCCGGTTCGGTCAAAAACGCGGTGTCGCAGGTACGGTCAAAGCTACATGAGGATTTCACCATAGAGGTGGAATGTCGGACCCTCGAGGAAGTACGGGAGGCGCTCGATAGCGGTGTTAGCCTTATTATGCTCGACAATATGAACGAAGAGCTTGTTCAGGGCGCAATTGCTCTGAGAGAAGGCCCCGGATACCGGCACAACGAGTTCGCGAACGTGGAGTTCGAAGCATCCGGCAAAATGGATATTGAGAGCGTCAAAACTATGAGCAAAGCGGGTGTGGACTACATTTCTGTCGGCAGTCTGACACATTCGGTAAGAAGCTTTGACTTTTCGCTGGTAACGGAAGCTCCATAAATGAACGAAGATAATCGTCACGAGTTTGACATACTCATCATCGGCGCGGGGATTGCCGGTTTGAGTGCGGCCATTACCGGCACCGAGCGGGGTCTTTCTGTGGGTGTGCTTTCAAAAGAGCCGGATGTTCTGGAATGCAATACACGGTACGCACAGGGCGGCATCGTAGGACCGAGCAAAGAGGATACCTTCGAACTGCTCGAGAAAGATATCCTGTATGCCGGTGCACAGATGAACTTTGCAGACTCCGTCCGGCTGCTCGTCCGTGAGGGCCCAAAGCTCGTAGAGAGCTTCCTGGCGAGCAAGATAGGAGTCCCGTTTAACAAGGATGAAAATGGCCGGCCGGCGCTCACCCGGGAAGCTGCCCATTCGGTACGCCGCATTTTCTATGCCAAGGATCAGACCGGTGCGGCGATAGAGCGTTCATTATACGCATACGCCCAAAAGACGAAAGGGATCGAGTTTTTGCCGGGCCATACTGCAATTGACCTGATTACGAATACCCATAATTCGACGGACCCGCAGGAAAAATATAGAAGGATGCGCGTGTTTGGCGCATACGTTTTTGATGAGAACCGCGCACGGGTTTCGACGTTTTTTGCGCCCATTGTCATTCTCGCAGCCGGTGGTGTCGGCAACCTGTTTTTGCACACGTCGAATCCGGTGGGTGCGACCGGGGACGGTATCGCAATGGCCTACAGGGCGGGCATCGAAATTATCAACGCGGAGTATGTACAGTTCCATCCCACTATTCTCTTTCACCGTGATTACAGGAGATTTCTGATTTCAGAGACCCTTCGCGGAGAAGGTGCGAAGTTGATGAACAAACAGGGGGAGTACTTCATGGAGAAGTATTCTCCCCAAAACGGAGACTTAGCGCCCCGCGACGAAGTTGCGAGAGCGATTTACCGGGAGATGGAGAGCGACGATGCGGAATACGTACATCTCGATGCCACGAAGATAACCGGGTTTCCGGTCAAGGAGCGCTTTCCGGGGATCTACGAAAAGTGCCTTTCCCTCGGTATCGACCTCACAGAGGAGCCGATACCGGTTGTTCCCGGGGCACACTACTTCTGCGGCGGTGTGAAAGTCGACATCGACGGCCGGACGACCATAGACGGTCTGTACGCTGCGGGTGAAAACGCCTGTACGGGTGTACACGGGGCAAACAGGCTCGCTTCGATTTCGCTGCTCGAAGGACTGTACTGGGGCGTGCGCTGTGTGGAAAAGGCTAACGAGAGCTCAAAACCGCTGTCGAGAAGACTTATGCGGAGCGTGCCTGACTGGATTGCGCCGAGTATTGAAGAGGAGTTTGATCCGGTGTTGATAAAACAGGATTTCAAAACGATTCAATCTACAATGTGGAACTACGCGGGAATCATACGGAGCCGGAAGCGCCTGATGCGGGCCCTCGCGGACTTAGGCTATTTGAGCCACCGTGTTGAACAGTTCTACCGGGGGGCTGCACTCACAAAGCAAATTATCGAGCTTCGTAACAGCGTGGTCGCCGCTTCGATAATAGTAACGGCCGCCCTGCAGAATCGAGTTTCCAAGGGTTGTCACTACATAGAGTGATATAGGCCGGGTGGAGTGGATTTGGTGAACTCAAGTTTTCGCGTTGTCAACACTCGAGAGATCGAAGAATACGCTTCCACCGGAATACTGCTCGAACATAAGAAAACCGGCTGTCAGGTATACCACCTGTCAAACGATGACAGAGAGAATCTTTTTGCCTTTATCTTCAGAACGCCTCCGGTAGATAATTCCGGAGTTGCCCACATTCTCGAGCATGCGGTTCTGTCGGGCTCGAGGCGTTTTACGGTCAAGGACCCCTTTATCACGCTGATGAAGGGCAGCGTACACACGTTTTTGAACGCACTCACCTACCCTGACAAAACGGTGTTCCCCGCCGCAAGCATTGTGGAAAAGGACTACTTCGATCTCCTCGAAGTTTACGGGGACGCTGTGTTTTTCCCACTTCTCCGCAAAGAGGTGTTTCATCAGGAGGGGCGCCGGATAGAGATAGACGATAGTGGAAATGTATACGTAGATGGCGTGGTATACAACGAAATGCGAGGCAACTATTCAGATCATGATTCGATTGTAGGAGAATGGTCATACCGTTCGCTTTTCCCTGACTCACCGTATCGCTTTGATTCCGGTGGGGAACCAGGCGCCATCAGGGATCTCGGCTATGAAACGTTTCTCGACTATCACAAGAGCTGGTACCACCCGTCAAACTGTTTGATATTTCTCTACGGCAATATTCCTACAGAAAAGAGTCTCGACTTTGTCGAAGGTAAGTTCTTGAGCAGATTTGATAGAAAGCATGTTGACACCTCGGTGCCCGCCCAGCCGGGACTGATCAAGCCGGTTGAAATGATGATGACGAGTCCGCTAGCCGCGGATGACGGCCCACACGGAAAGACGACGGTGACGTTGAATTGGATTGTGGGGAGAATCGAAGACCCGTACCGGGTGCTCAGCCTCGAGGTGCTCGCGGAGATCCTGCTCGGCAATCCCGGTGCGCCGATGTACAAAGCCATACAGGAGTCCAATTTGGGGGACGATCTCTCACCGGTAAGCGGTTTGGACACCGATACAAAGGAGCTCGTTTTCACCTTCGGACTGCGTGGTAGTGATCCGGAAAAATCGGAAGCCTTTGAGGATCTCGTTACCGGAGAGCTCAGAAAGCTCGTAAGCTCGAAGGTTCCTGCTGATGTCGTTACAGGCGCGTTGCGGCGGGTAGAGTTCAGAAACAGGGAAATCCGCGGTGGCGTGCCCTTTGGTTTACGGCTTCTCGGCAAGACGCTGCGGGGCTGGCTCCACGGGAGCGAGCCGGAAGCCACCCTGGAGTTTGAACCGTGGATGGAGAGGCTGAAGGCCGATGTCGGCAAAGGCGGCTTCTTTGAGAGGCTTATCTCGGAGAGCTTCATAGACAATAGAAGACGCTCAACGGTGATTGTCGTGCCCTCTCACGACCACGAGAAGCGTGAGCTCTCTGAGTTTGAAGATTGGAAAAAGCGGTTCTTGGCCCAGGTTACGGATGAAGAGAGGGCAATCCTGCGCAGGGAAAACGAGGCGTTCCGGTCGTTTCAGGAGGTCCCCGATCCGCCGGAGGCGATCGATGCGATACCGACGCTCGCAGTCGAAGATATCCCTGACAAGGTAGAGGTTATCGACACCGAGTATCAGGATCTTGACGGTGTTCCCTGCTACAGCCTTGACATTTTCACCAACGGAATAGCGTATATCGATCTGGTATTCGATATCCAGGACATCTCAGATGAGCTTGTGCCGTTTTTCCCGCTATTTTGCCGGGCGGCGGCCGGGGCCGGTCTGCCGGGTGTCAATTATGACGAAGTGGCGCGGAGGCTTTCCATCGAGACCGGCGGATTTGTCTCCTTTCTCGAGATCAGCTCAATACCCACGGCGCCGGTTACACCCGGTCAAGACGGCCGGAAAAGCCGGTCTTTTGTTGTTTTTAGAATGAAGGCGCTCGAGGCAAATCTCGAGAAAGCGTTTGCAGTTGTTTCCAACCTGATGCTGCGGGCAGACTTTTCAGATTCCCGGAGAATACGGGATATCCTCTTTGAGTTTAGAAATGACGTAAAAGCTCAAATCCTCCCGGCGGGGAGCTCCTTCACTGCTCTCAGGGCGGGATCGAGGCTGTCTCCTGTCCTCGCACGAGAGGAAATGTGGAAGGGTATTGACCAGGTGCTCTTTCTCTACAGATTAGCGGACAGAGTTGATTCCGAGCTTCCAGGAATCTACGAAAAACTCGACAAGCTCCGAAGGATCGTCCTCAACCGGAACCGGC
>CAZHXC010000195.1:0-2625 GCA_964536145.1 uncultured Spirochaetales bacterium
GCAAACCGATACGCCGCTCGGCCGGCGCGGCGAGGAGAATGAGCGCCCCCGCGGTTGCAACAAGCCCCATCCCGATGGTGTAGACATCGGGTTTGACAAACCTGATCATATCGAATATGGCATACCCCGCATCCGCGTCCCCTCCGGGAGAATCAATAAACACGCGAATCGGCTCATCTGAATCTTCCTCGAGCAACAGGAGTTGCCGCACTACCCGTTCGGCAAGGGACTTGTCGACCTCACCTGAAAGAAGGATATTCCGGGTGCGAAGCATCCTGTAAATCAGGCCTTCCTGCTTCTCGTCACGACCGTTTTCGTTCTGCTCGTCGCCGGCGGAAAACCCTCTGTTAATATAGATAGATGTATACTCGCTTTTCATGACTTTTCGCTCCTTTGTATTGTAACTGCGTGATGGGCGGGTGTTCCGCCAAACCTCGGGTGTTATATAATCTACAAAAAAAAGGAGATGAAATGAAGTCCGGCTTCGTTTCCGTTATCGGACGGCCCTCTTCCGGCAAATCGACTCTCATAAACGCTCTCTGCGGGTACAAGGTATCGATCGTATCGCCGGTACCGCAGACAACCCGCAACAGAATACGCGGTATTGTCACCCGAGGGGCCGGCCAGCTCGTCTTTGTAGACACCCCGGGATTCCACACCTCTGAAAAGCGGCTCAACCTCCACCTGAAAGACCTGGTGATATCAGGTCTCGATGAGGTCGATCTGGTCCTCTATCTGATTGACGCGACACGGCCGCCAAGGGAGGAGGAGAAGCTCCTCCTCGAGGTGGTTGCAGATAACCGGGAACGGGCGGTTGCCGCGGTAAACAAGATCGATATCGCCGACGGCGGCACCGGGCAGCATCGGCAGTTTCTCCAAACAGAGCTCTCCGGTGACCGTATTGTGGAGATTTCCGCTGTAACCGGCGCCGGCCTCGAAAGGCTCATGGACCTGCTGTTTACACTGGCCCCGGAGGGGGAGATCATGTATCCGGAGGAGATGTATACCGATCAGACCCCCGAGTTCCGCGCGGCTGAAATCATCCGGGAAAAGGCGATTACGAGGCTCCGGCAGGAGCTTCCCCACGCCTTGTTTGCATCAATCGAAGACATGGAAACCTCATCCGATGGCGAAACGCTCTGGATCCGCGCGTCGTTGAATGTGGAGCGGGAGTCTCAAAAGGGGATAGTGGTCGGCAAAGGGGGAAAGATGATCCGGGCCATCAGACTCGATGCACAGGAGGAGCTCTCGGAGATATTTCCCTATGAGGTTGATCTCGATCTTCGCGTCAAGGTGGTTCGTGACTGGAGGAAACGGGAGAACCTGCTGAACAGGCTGATCTATTGATCCGCCGTGCGCGCCGCTCAGCCCAATAGCCTAATATCGGTCCAAAATCGGAATAATCCGCTCGGCACCGACAGTCAGAATAAATCCTGCAAGCCGCGGACCGCGGTCCTTGCCGAGAAGCACCCGGTACAATGCGCCGAACAGTTCCTTCGGCTCGAGACCGTTCTCTTCTGCAAGCTTGTAGAACAACGTGCCGAGGGACTCTTCGGTGTGCTCATCCAACCCTGACCGCAACTCTTCCCGGAAAGCGGTTATCGCCGCACGCGCCGCTTCATGGATGTCTTCGGGTGGATCCTCCGGGCTCTTTAACCTGAACCTGAAATCTTCAGGCGCGTGGGCGGTTATCCAATTCCAGGCACATTGTGCGCGTGTTTCCGCCCGTTTTCGTGATTCCCCGCTCAATTCCACGCCCTCGGTTTCGCAGAACCTGTCAAGCGTGGCGGTTATGTCACCGTCATAGATCTGCAACAGGTTGCACAGATGCCTGAAAGGTACCTGGACAGGCGGACTCCCCGGTATCTGTTCTACCTGCGAGAGCTCATAAATCCGGCGGACCCTCGGTTTTTTCTTTTCACCTATTTCATCGCTCCCGTAGTAGACCCGTTCACATCTGTCGTAATCTTCATAGATTTTGAGCACATCGAGGTCGAATGATATGGCAAACTCGCTATCCGGCTTTGTTCCGGCAAAGAGATACCGCACAAGCTCAGGTTGATAGATCTCGAGTACATCCGCGATGCTGAGCACGTTCCCCGCGGAGGATGATATTTTGCCGCCGGTTCCCTTTATCGATATGAAGTCGTATTTGAACGTGACCGGCGGTTCGAAGTCGTAGACTCTCTTAGAAATCTCTTTTGCGGTGTCAAAGGAACCCCCGGCGGAGTGATGCTCCTTTCCCGCGGGCTCGAAGTCCACCCCTTCGTAGGCCCACCGCATCGGCCAGTCCACGCGCCACTTGAGCTTTGCGCCGGTGGCCTTCCGCAGATCGAGCTCCTCGGTATTTCCGCACGAATCACAGGAGTAGTGCAGGTGCCACCCGCCGTCCCAATCTCCAACCTGTGTGGTGTCCCGGTGACACGAGGAGCAGAAAATGCTTACCGGGCTCCAGTCAGGCGGAAGAGGCCGGCTCCTGTGCTCATTGAGCACCGCTCTGATCTCATCCTGATGCTCGAGGGCGGTCTTTATTCCTGCCGCGTAGTCACATGCGTTGTATTTTTGTGATTGGTATATGTACTCCGGATGTACACCAACCTCCCCCATCACCTCTTCGAGCCGCAC
>CAZHXC010000195.1:2635-6688 GCA_964536145.1 uncultured Spirochaetales bacterium
GGGCGTAGCTCGCCTCTCCGCTGAGAACATCGGGAACCATGGTAATGGGAAAGCGAAGATACTTCTCGAGCTCATCGGGCTTCGGCATATCCGCGGGCACTTTCCTGAACACGTCAAAATCGTCCCACGAGTAGATAAACCGCACCTGAGCGCCCATGTCACGCAGCGCCCGCACAACCAGCTCCACCGAGATGATTTCCCTGAAATTGCCGATGTGGACGGTACCCGAGGGAGTTATACCGGACGCACACACGTACTTTGGCTTCTTGCCCTTCTCCCGAATGATTTTCTCTGCGGTGATATCCGCCCAGTGAACAGCCTGTGCCAAAACCTACCTCACCTTCTTCTATCCGCGGTGATTATACCGATGCGGCACTTCCGATGCAAACACACCTTCTGCCGCCGCATCCTTTCCAGCATTGACTCTATGTATGAGCATACCGATACTATGTTATATGGTGCGAACACCGGCTCTGATCCTTCTCTTTTTCTCCACCCTCGTAGCGAGTGTACATGCCCGCGGACAGGTATCCGCCGGACACACACTCTCAGAGCAGGGCCTCGCCTCCTACTATGCGGGCAAGTTTCAGGGGAGACTCACCGCAAACGGGGAGATCTTCGACACGAACCGTTTTACCGCCGCGCATAAAACGTTGCCGTTTCACACCATCGTGCGGGTAACAAACGATTCAACCGGCAAAACCGTGCTTGTCAGGATCAACGACCGGGGACCGTTTGTGGCCGGGAGAATCATAGATCTCTCGAGAATTGCCGCCGATACGATCGGCATGGTCGGCAGTGGTGTTGCATCGGTAACCGTCCAAGTAGTTGAGCTCGGTGACGGCAGGACCTATCACAACGCAAAACCGCCGTCGGACACCGTATCAGTACAGATTGGGGCATTTGGCGAGGAGAACAACGCACGCCAAGCAATCCGGATGCTTGAATTGAACAGATTGAACGCGGTAATGGAAACAGACAGGAATGGATTGACTCGTGTGATCCTCCCCGGGGTCAGCACAAGCGATCTCAAACTCACCCGGCTGATACTCGCGGATCTCGGGTTTGGCGATATATTCGTGAGACGTGAATAATCGGGGAAGTGCTCTGGGTAACCTATGAAAGACAGAACAAGAAAGGCATTCAAATCGTGTACCTTTATTATCAACCCGTCGAGATACCCGGAATACGCGAAAATACTCAAAAAGATACTCAAACGCACAGAAGTGCCGCTTGTACAGGAGAGCGTTAGCAAGGAAAACTTCATTCAGCTGGTCCGTAACTTCTGTAAAAATGATCACAGAAATCTTCTGGTGTGGGGCGGCGATGGAACCGCGCACGATGCGATCAATACGGTCATTGAAGAGACCGAAAAACACCCTGAAATCGGCGGCAAGAAATCGATCGGTTTTTTGAGAGGAGGCTCAGGCAACGGCATTCAGGATTCCTACGAGGTACCCCTCGGTATCCGGAAACAGATAGAGACCTATGCTGAAAGCATGACCAACGACTACATAATCGATGTGGACCTGCTCGAAACCTCCCATGGTAACAATAGCTCATACTGTCAGCTCGTGGGAATCGGGTTTGACGCAAGCTTGCTGAAAAGACGACAGGAAAAACGTTATCGATTTGGGCAGAAACGCGGTCTTGTACGGACGGGTATGATAAACTATATTGCCGCGGGATTCGCAACGTTCAGAAAAGATTTTCATTCGTTGCGCAGAACGTTGACCCTCAAACTGCACGACGGTAAATTTGCGTTACGCGGCATGAGGGTCAATGCGGAGTTTCCCTTTGATTATCTCGAAAGGACGGTGAATCCTATCGAGCTCGAGGCGGGAACGCGTCCCTATTATGGCCGATTTTTCAAAATTTGTCCGGATGTGGTCTGTAATGACGGGTATCTCGACATCTATATCTATAATTTCGAGAATAGAAGGTCAGTGCTGCAAAACGTTCTTTGGCTATGGAACGGGCGGCACGACATCATCAACAGGAAGTTTGCGAAAGGCGGCAAACCGCTGATAGAACGTTACGAATTGAGTGAAGTTGAAATCTGCGCAAACGAGCCATTCGACTACCATATTGACGGTGAAGTAGCCAGTACAACCGATGCTGTGGACGGTGTGTATTCCATCAGGCTCCGGGTCATTCCCCGGCGGCTCTCTTTCATTGTGCCGGGGACGTTCTACCGGAAATTTCATCCGTTTTGACGCGAGCGCACTCCGGTCTATCTATGATACGATTCCTGAGAAACCTTTTTTCCAGAAGACGAAGACCTGACCCGTCGGCCGTTGTAGAAGAAGTTTGGGTTCCGCGTTTCAAAAGCCGGAAGAACTCAAGGTTTCTTCCCGAACATACGCACACGGTGGAATCCACGATCGGCGACGGGAAGGTGTCGCTTATCCTCAAGAAAAAAAACCTCTTTGGGTGGATGGAAAATCCTACGTATCGGTATAGAGACTTTATCCTCGAAGCTACGATAGCGCCTGATCCTTCAAACGGTCACTGTTCCACAGGTTTCCTGCTCAGACGCGCGGACGAGTTGAACTACTACTATTTCCTCGTCTCTCCGGCCGGACATTTCAGGTTTGATGTTGTTTTCAACGGCAATCCAAGACCAATAGTAGCCTGGTCACCGTGCCCGGAGTATCGTGACAGGATGCCTCTTCGCATCGTTGCCCGAGGGCAGTATTTTGGCTTCTTTCTCGACGAGGAGTGGATAGGCGAAATCGAGGACGGGACCATCGACGCGGGCTACATTGCCTTTGCGGCACAGAACTATGACGAGGAGGACACGGCCCACTTTGATCTCGAACATCTGAAAATCAACTCGATAGCCTATGAGGTTGAGGCCGGATACTACAGATGGCGCTGGTATATTCCGGTGGACCCGGAGAGAAGGCTTGCGTTTGCCGGATCTCTCGCCGCACAGAGCAGCTATCAGGCCGCTTGCGTGCAATTCAATCTCGCCTCAAAGGAAATGGAGCTCGAAGCGCGCGATTTGCTGACACTTTCGGAGTGTTACCTTCACAACGGTCTGACCGACGAGGCTTATTCAGCCGTGGAAAAAGCTCTCTCACGCGGTGGCGGCAGCATCGAAAGCATCGCCGCAAAAGCCGAGGTGCTCTACAGAAGAAACAGAGTTCTCGAGCTGCGTGATTTGCTTCAGGCGCATCCGGAAGTCCTTGAAGGTAACAGCGTCATGTGGAATCTGTTTGGAAACGCCTGGTACGCCCTGGGAAATCCAAAGGAAGCTGCGGCCGCATACGGGGAAGCATGCAGAATCGATCCCGATGTCTCGGTTTACAGAGTGAACGCCGCGCGTGCCTTCGAAAAACTCGAGGATTCACAACAGGCGCTCGATTTTTTCCTCATTGCCGCACGATTGCTTTTCAGAGAGGAGAACTACGCTGAGCTTTCCGGTGTTCTGTCGCACATCGAGCGTCTGGACAGAAGCAACCGAGAGGCCCTCGCAATCCGCGGAAAGCTGGCTTTTGGTGAAGGCCGATATGATGATGCGATGGCGGACCTCGAGACGGCGAGTGAGGAAAGCGACGACTCGAGCGTGCATTACCTCTACGGTATCCTGCTGGCACACGGGACAGAACGTGAAAGGGCTGCGCAATACTTCGAAAGAGCCACCGAACTCGAGCCCGGTTACTATCTGTACTGGTTCCGACGGGCTGAGAACGAGCACATCCTGCGTCGTGACGCCGGTGAGTCGATTCGACGGGCGCTCGATCTTTCTCCGGAAGATAAGTGGGTTCTTAACCTGGCGGGCCTTGTTGCGCTCGAAGAGAACAGGAATACACAAGCCCTCGAGTTGCTGGAGAAGGCGTATTCTCAGCCGGGAGATGACATCACCGATCCGGCGGAAAACGATATCCTCATCAATTACACTGAGGCCCTTCGCAGAAACGGCGAAACATCAAAAGCGGTTGACCTCTTGAAAGGACGAACCGATGATCCGGCATTGTTGAACCAGCTTGGGAATGTTCTTTCCCAGACCGGAGACTATGAAGGCGCGGTTGCCGCATACGAACGTGC
>CAZHXC010000196.1:0-2591 GCA_964536145.1 uncultured Spirochaetales bacterium
TGTAGTGCGGCATCGCCTTCCGGCCCTGGTGGCCGCCGGCTTCGGCGCCTGCCTCCGCGCCCGGATTAACTCCACACCCCCGTGGACAGGTATTCCCGGTATTTCGCCTGCTGTACCTTGAGGAGCTCGGGTATATCCAGGTTGTAAGGGCAGCGAGGCACGCAGTCCCGGCATTCGGCACATTCGTAGGAGTGCTCGATTGCCGGACCGAGCCGTGTAGTCGTCTTCTCCATGGTGTTTCTCCGGGCAAAGCTGCCGGCTGAAAGGACCGAGCTGATCCTGATATCCTGCGGACACGGCCGGCAATAATCGCACCTGTGGCACCAGGAGGTTCCGAGCTCTTCTTTCAACTGACCGATCGCCGCTCTGTCATCCTCGGTCAAATCGCGCCGGTTTTCATAGAGTTTTACTATCTCCTCAATCTCTTCGACTTTTTCTATGCCGGGATCAGGAACGATGCTGTCAAACTCCATGAGAAATCTGAAACAGATCTCCGCATTGTCCAGCAGGCCGCCGCCGAGGGGTTTCATGCAGATAAAACCCATATCCAGCTCTTTTGCGAGGGGTATGACCTTTTCCGCGGCGGCGTCGTCGATAAAGTTGAAGGGGAGCTGGACAACCTCGAAGTTCCCGGTCCTCATCAGCTCCTCGGCAATTGTCAGGCTGTGAGAGCTGAAAGCCGGATGCCGGATTCTGCCGTCGGCTACCGCCTCCTTCATGCCTTCGAGCGCACCACCTCGCCCCATCACCGCCTCCATTTTTTCCGCTGAGTTTATGCCGTGATGCTGATAGATATCGACATAGTCGGTCCCCAGACGTTTGAGGGAGGCCTCGAGTTGCTCCAAAAAACCCTGTTTGTCGGTAGCAGGTGATTTTGAAGCGATGACCAGTTCCTCCCGTCGGTAACCGCGGATCGCCTCGCCGATCTTCTCTTCGCTGTCCCCGTATCCGTAGGCGGTGTCTAAAAAGTTGATGCCAAGATCGAGGGATGCCCGCACCACTTCAACGGCGTCCGCTCTTGATCTGCGTTGTATAGGAATGCCGCCAAAGGCGACTTCACTTACTCTGAGCTCTGTTCTGCCGAAACGTACCATTCTCATGATTTACTCCTATTGTGTTGTTGTTACAAAGATTGTCGTATTTGTTCAAGCTCTTCCACGGTTGAAGGCCAGTCCTCCTTGAGGAGCCTTGAGAGCGCTCTGTCCGCGAGGAGTTTTCCTCCGGTCTGGCATGCGGGGCAGTAGTTGCACTCGTTTTCCGCATATCTGATCCGTTGCACAGGCGTCGAGCATACCGGGCAGAGTTTCCCGTACTTTCCGTGCACCGCCATCTCGTTTCTGAAGGCGGTTACTTTCTTGAGAAAGCCGTCACCGGTCTCTTTTCGTAGTCTCCGGATCCACTCATCTACTACGGAGAGTGTCGCCGAGTGCAAGGCGCCCACTTCCTCCGTGTTCAGGCTGCCTGTCTGCTTGAACGGCGAGAGTTTTGCCCGGTGGAGAATCTCATCCGAATACGCGTTTCCGATTCCGGAGAACAGCCGCGGATCGGTAAGCGCGCGCTTGAGGGTGTGATTCTCACGTCTGAGTGCCGCCTCGAACGCTTCCACGCTCGAAGCCGGTATCTCGAGACCGCCGCGGTCAAAGGTTTGCAGGTTTTCAAGGCCGCTTACCACGTGGAGGGAGGCTCTGCGTTTTGTTCCGGCTTCCGTAAGGAAGAGTCTGCCGTTATCAAATTCAAAAGCAGCGAGCCCGGTTTTTCGTGACGGTAACGAACCGCCGGTATTCCAGCTCAATCTTCCCGCGATCATCAAATGCAATACCAGGAAGAGATCATTCTCAAAACCTATGACGATGCGCTTGCCTTTGAGTGTTACCTCGTTAGCCATCTTGCCGTATAGCGCCTCGACCGGCGGCTCGACGCTTCTCAGGACAAAGGGATTGACGATGTGAGTCTTTTGCAGCCGCCGTGCCGTCAGATATCGTTGGAGACTCTCTTTGTACACGGTGAGATCCGGGAGCTCCGGCAAATCGGTTACCCCCGGTTTTCCTGTCGTTCGTCCCTGGTCACCAACACCCGGTCAACCCGTCGTTCCGAAGTCTTCTGTATTGTAAATATGTATCCGCCTTCGCGATACTCGGCATTTTCCGGTGGGATGACACCCAAATGTTCGCTCAAGTATCCGCCAATGGTACTCGAGTGGCTCCTCCTGAAGTGCATCCCAAGGGCATTGGCGAGATCTTCGAGATCCATGCGGCCTGAAACGACGTACCGGCCGTCGTCCCGCATGACGATGTCGTCGACTATCGCGCCGCTCTCCGGGGTGAAGTGGACGATATCGGCGACGATCTGGCTTGGTGTGAGCATGCCGGCGACGCCGCCATATTCATCAACAAGAAAGACCACCTCTTCCGAATTTCTGTTCAAATCGAAGAGCATGTCCGGGATTCGTCTCGTCTCCGGGTAGTAGCTCGCCTCCCGCATCACGTCTTTGACCTTTCCGGCGTCTTTCCAGAGGAGCTCGGTGGTGTCGACATAGCCAACCATATTGTCGGTCCGGTCGCGTGAAACAGGGATGAACCTCGAACCGGTGT
>CAZHXC010000196.1:2601-6677 GCA_964536145.1 uncultured Spirochaetales bacterium
GCGAGCTTTGCCGCATCCGCAGCATCCTGGTTTTCATTGAGAACGGGAAGCCTGTGGAACGGTATCATGACTTCACGTGCGATCTGATCTCTAAAATGAAGAATATCCTCAATCATGCGCTGATCATCTTCGGGAAGCCCTGCTTCTTTGCCCGTCAGGTTGACCACGAAGTGGAGATCTCGTTTCGTTTTCAGCTCTTCCCGGCTTTCACGATGACGCCCAAAGAAGAAGAGGAGTGCCTTTACAAAATTGTTGAGAATAACATATGCCGGCAGAAACAGCGCGTATAAGCCGAGGAGAATCGGAGCCAATCTCGCGGCAATGCTGTTTGCATGGGTTCTCAAGAGCGATTTTGGGATAAACTCGTTGAAGATCAGAAACACAAAGGTCATGCCGAGGATACCGATCCAGGTGAAAGATTCATACCCGTGGCTTTTGAAGTAATTCGTCAAGAGCACGGCGGCTGAAACGTTCGCTATGTTATTGCCGATAAGGGTTGTCCCAAGAAAACGCTCGGGCTTCACCAGCAGAAACTCGGTGGCCCGCGCATAGAATACTCCCTTTGCCTTTTTTTCCTGCATGAGGTTTCGATTTACCGACAGCAGTCCGGTTTCCATCCCCGAGAAAAAGGCCGAACAGACAAAGGCGATAGCAAAGTAGAGGTAGATCATGAGATCTTTCTCACCTCCACTTCGAGAATCTTTCTTCTCGAAACCGCCCGAACGATAAACAGAAGTCCGTCTATTCGCAGCTCTCTTCCTTTCTGCGGAATGTCTTCGAGCATCTCTATGATGTATCCCGATATCGTTCTGCTTTCAGCATCCACCGACGTGTCGAGTATCTCTGCGGCCCTATCGAGATCGTAGTTACCCGGGAAGATATAGGTGTTTTCTCCGATGCGGGTGAACTCCTCTTGCGGGTGGTAGAAAAAGTAGAGGAAATCCTCAACGAGGTTCTGGAAGGTGACGATTCCTGCGGTTCCCCCGTATTCATCAATTACCAATGCCATCTCTATGCGGTTTTCCATGATCTCCCTGAGCAGATCCATAAGGTTTTTTGATTCAGGGACCGCATGGACATCCTTTATGAGCGATGTGAGACTTTTCCGCGGCGTGTCCAAACCAAACCTGTATGGAAGGAGATCTCTGATATTGAGGTATCCGATGATGTGGTCCACATCTTCCTTATACACCGGAAAGAGTCCGTCCAATCCGGGACCTACTGTCTCGAGCAGACGTGAAACACTCGTTGAGGCGTCAATCGCCTCTATCTCGGTCCTGGGAACCATCACATCAACCGCCATTTTTTCCCTGAAATCGAGAAACGACTCGAGGATAGACACCTCTGATTTCTGAATTATTCCTTTCTGCAATCCAATCCTGAAGGTTGAGCTGATAAGGTCCCTGGTGTCCTCGGAGTCTGTCCGGAGCCTCGAGGTGACAAAAGATACGATTCCATGTTCTATCCTTGTCAACGCGAAGCGCACAGGCGTAAGGATCTTGTGAATCACCATGAGCGGCCGGGAAGAGTAGGAGAAGAAGTGGAGAGATTGCTTGATTGCGATGTTTTTAGGGGCCATCTCCCCAAAGATGAGCACCAGAAGCGTGCCGATCGCAATAGAGTAGAGCCAGGTGTTTTGGGTGACAAACCTCCTGATAGTCACATCCATCAGAGACGCAAAGAAGAGGTTCACC
Organism: uncultured Spirochaetales bacterium; assembly: GCA_964536145.1. GTDB lineage: Bacteria > Spirochaetota > Spirochaetia > ARS1246 > ARS1246 > JAFGHN01. The sequence continues at coordinate 4,296 of CAZHXC010000196.1, forward strand.
ACCATGTTCCCGGTGAGAATGGTGATCAGCATTTCTCCGGGAGAGGAGAGCACCCGTCGTATGAACTTTCTTCTTGCTCCGCGGGCACCGGAGAGCAGTTTCTCTTTTTCCAGGTGATTGAGAGAGAAAAAAGCCGTCTCAGAGCCGGAGAAGAACGCAGAAAGTGCCAACAACAAGGCGAGCGAGATGAGTTGTGTTATCATGCGGGAACTCGCGCTCTTCTATGTTCGCCGGGTTCGTCGTCGTCCATTTTTCCTGATGCCAAACAGTATACACCGCGCGCGCCTACCGTAGCAATAAGGCTGTCGACATAACGGCGTTAAAAAAACGAAGTTGCCCGAAAACCGCACCTGTAGGTATATTTCCTCCATACACTGCAACGCCGGCACCCGAGAGGGTCCACCACACTCAAGCCTGCAAATCCGATAGCGTGGGTTTAAGAAAGCCCGTTGTGCCGGCGGAATGAACGGAGGAGAATAAAGCATGTCAAAGAGAAAGTTCAAAACCGAAGTGACGCAACTGTTGCATCTGATCGTTCACTCTTTGTATTCACATCCAGAAATATTTCTACGCGAGCTCATCTCGAACGCATCCGACGCCCTCGATAAGCTCAAATACCTCACGCTGACCGACGAGGAGTACAAGAAACTCAACTTTGATCCCAGGATCGATATCGTGTTTGACGAAAAGGAGAAAAAGACGATCACCGTCTCGGATACCGGCATCGGTATGAATGAAGAGGATCTCGCAGAGCAGCTCGGTACTATAGCGAGGTCCGGAACAAAGACCTTCTTGAACAGTATGACCGGAGACGCGAAAAAAGATTCGAGCCTCATCGGACAGTTTGGTGTCGGTTTCTACTCGGCGTTTATGGTGGCGGAATCAGTGGAGGTCATTTCCCGCAAGGCCGGTGAAGAAAAGGCCTTCAGGTGGCACAGCGACGGGAAGGGAAACTACGAGATTACCGAGAGCGAGCGCGACGGATTTGGGACGACGATAACCCTCTATCTCAATGAAGAAGGTAAGGAGTATGCAAACAGGTGGCGGCTTGAGGAGATCGCAAAGAAGTATTCAGACCACATCGCCTTTCCGATCTACCTGCACTATACGGCTACATCGGGCGAAAAGGATAAGGAGAAGACGGAGGAGAAGGTGGAGCAGGTCAACTCCGCATCCGCCCTCTGGCGGAGGCCCAAGTCCGAGCTCACCGAAGAGGACTACAACGAGTTTTACAAGACCTTAGCCCATGATGATGAAGATCCGCTTTTGTACCTCCACACGCAGGCAGAAGGAACTCAGGAGTATGCAACGCTCTTCTACGTGCCAAAGAGGGCGCCTTTTGATTTGTTTCATGCCGATTACAAGCCGGGCGTGAAGCTCTATGTCAAACGGGTGTTTATCACCGATGATGACAAGGAGCTCATGCCTGTGTATCTCAGGTTCCTGCGCGGGGTCATTGATTCGGAGGACCTCCCGCTCAATGTGAGCAGGGAGATGCTCCAACAGAACCGGGTACTGATGAGTATCAAAAATGCGTCGGTGAAGAGAATCTTAGGTGAAATCACCAATCTCGCAAAAAACAACCCGGAGAAGTTCAATGATTTCATAGAGCAGTACAACCGGCCGCTGAAAGAGGGACTCTACTCGGATTTTGCAAACAGAGATAGCATTCTCGAGATTGTGCGGTTCAAATCTTCAACCGAAGAAGGATATGTGAGCCTTGACTCATATGTCGACAGGATGTCCGCTGATCAAAAGGCAATCTACTATATAACGGGTGACGATGAGGAGACCCTGAAGGCGTCACCGCTTCTCGAGGCGTACCGTGACAAGGGTATAGAAGTCCTCATCATGGACGATGAGATCGATGAAATAGTGGTTCCTTCCATCGGTACGTTTAAAGAGAAGGAGCTGAAGGCGGTTAACAGATCCGGGGCCGCTGATGAGTTGAAGAAGGACGAGGACAAGAAGAAGGAAAAGGACATAGAACCTCTCTTAAAAAAAATGAAGAAGGCCCTTGGCGATTCGGTGAAGGATGTTGTTGCAAGCTCCCGGTTGAGCGATTCGCCGTCGTGTATCGTTGCCGATGAGAACGATCCTACCGCGCAGATGCAGCACATTCTCAAGGCAATGGGGCAGTCCGAAATTCCTGAAATCAAACCGATTCTGGAAATCAACCCTGACCACGAGATCGTCAAAAAACTCGACTCTTCACAGGACGACGGGCTTATAGATGATGCCGCCTGGCTTTTATATGAGCAAGCTCTCCTCATCGAGGGTGTCGAGTTGAAGAAGCCGGTTAACTTTGTAAAGCGGCTCAACAGGTTTGTATCTCAGGCGTTGTAACCGGCCGGCAAAAGAGCTTCTCAATTTCGATTTCTC
>CAZHXC010000197.1:0-919 GCA_964536145.1 uncultured Spirochaetales bacterium
CACTAGTAAAATTGCGAAAGCAACAAAACATCAAATATGTTTGTGACATGGCAGACATGTTGTCCATTAGATACGAACAGCAGTATAGACGATCGAGGGGAATATCAAATCCCTTTGGACAATTGGCGGTAACGAAAAGTAATAGAGCCAGACACCTTCCGTTTTCAACATTCATAAGCAAGTTCATTCTTGGCGTAGAATACTATTTATGCAAGAAATACGAAACGAAAATACCTAAAGTGTTCGACACTGTTACGTTGGTTTCGATACATGAAATAGGCATTCTAAGAAAACGGACAGGCCGAAACAACATATATTGGGTGCCAAATGGAACGAATGTTCCAGATCATAGAAGCGTTTTGTGTGTTGACAGAATTGTTACTCTGTCATTTCTTGGTGTTATGAATGTACCACATAACGAAGAAGCTGCTTTGTATATTATAGATAAGCTATATCCAGAATTACTGCGCCAAATGGATAGACCATTTCAAGTTCTAATAATTGGCAAGAATCCGAGTGAAAGACTGAGGAAACTAGCTAGGAGAACTAAACATATCAAAGTGTTGGGATATGTACAGGACCTAGAGACAATAATGAGAAAAACTGATATATTCATTTCGCCCCTTCGTTCTGGAAGTGGGGTGAAAACAAAACTCTTTGAGGCAATGAAATACCGTATTCCCATAGTGGCTACGAGAATATCAACTCTAGGATTGGTGGTTGACGAAGAGGTTCTTGTGGAGGAGAATACCCCTGAGAGGTTTGTCAATGCGATTGTTGAGCTAACAAAAAATGACGAACTTAGATTTAAGTTGACCGAAAAAGCACATAAATATGTTAAAAAATACTATGATTGGCCCAAAGTAACCGAGAAATTGCTATCTGTAATGGAATACTGAAGTTACAACAAGAACTAGTC
>CAZHXC010000197.1:929-6626 GCA_964536145.1 uncultured Spirochaetales bacterium
GCGTATAGCAAAACACGTAGGGCGGAATACGCAGAATACTGCAGGATTTTGTTACATATTTCGCTTGCACCCGTGCCGGCGACAAATCCCATGGCCAAGTTCTTGCTCTATGCTCTACTTGAGTGGGAGATTATTTGGTTCGTACAGAGAAAACAAACCGCAAAAATGCAGATCGGAGCCTTGTCCGTCTGGTCGAAAGTCTTGAAAAAGCCGGTGTGCAAGTGACTGTCACTTTTGCATCCTAAGCGCCTAATAGGGACCAGGTCAGATGGCGGTTACGCTCTTTTTTTCGATAGGAACTCTGTTAAGGGATGAAGCGCAACCTGAACGGTTTTGGCCATGATCTTTAGATCATATGTTGGTGACCATCTCCTGCGGTATTCCAGGTCCAGCTCTACCCATTCGCGGAAACCGATACTGTCACGGCCCTGGATTTGCGGAAGACAGGCTATCCCCGGGATGCATTCAAGCCTTAAAAAGTCTCTGCCTGAGTATTCAGCAACCTCTTCCGGGAGATGCGGGCGCGGGCCGATAAGGCTCATATCACCCCGGAGCACGTTGAAAAACTGCGGGAGCTCATCAAGGCTGAATCTTCTGAGTAACCGGCCGATCCTGGTAACCCGTGGATCGTTCCGCATCTTGAAAAGTGGACCGTCAGGCCGCTCGTTGAGAGCCATGAGCTCTTTTTTCAAGGCCTCCGCATTTTTTACCATGGTCCTGAACTTGAGAAACATGATCTTTTTGCCGTGAATACCCACGCGGTTACTCTTGTAGAATACCGGCAAGCCGTCTTCAGCCAGAATAAGAAGGCTGAGCAAAATGAAAATGGGAAGGAAAAATACAACCGCCGTCGCTGATGCAACAATATCGAACAGGCGCTTGAAGGAAACCATGATCAGCGAGTCCCTTAGCGGGCAGTACCGTTCGATAAACGGAATATGGGCAAACGGCTTGTTCCACGGCGGCATGAGCGGGAGCTTTCTGATATCCGGAATCAAGTAGTAGCCGATACGATTCTGAATACAATAACTTACAACCTGGTAGAGAGATTCGGAATCAACGTAGGGATCAAGACAGATGATGAACTCATTTACCCGCGCGGAATTGAGAAAATCAGTTAGCGATATATCGACCTCCTGAAAGGTATTGCCATGCGGACCTTCAAAGAGCCATCTCCCATCACGCCGCAGCAGACGCCCCCTATATTCTTTGGTTTTGTTGATGTCCTGAAAAATGTCTGAAACAGGAAGGCGCTCGTCATGAACACCTACAACCATCGTGTTCTTCTTGAAGAAGCCAAGTTTAGATAGGTGAGAGATCCAGAGCAGTTGCATGGCGTGGAATAGCCAGTAAGAAGCTACCAGAATGAAAAGATATGAAGTAGAAACCGCAAGCGAAGAATGGCCTGACGCAGAAAAAAACCGATCATACAGCCGGCTTATTCCCCAGATAATAAAAACTGAGCCGGTGAGAAAGAGCATGTTTCTTATAACGATGCTGATAGAACGGTTTAGGTAGTAATGGTAGGATTTGGAATAAAGAGCCTTCCACATAAGAAGAAAATATAAACCTGCGGCGGCTACGATTAAAAAAGTAGAGCCAATATCGTATGTACTTGTCGAAAATTGATTGGTATTTGTGAGAAGAAAAATGCTAGGTAAAGTCGCGACGGCGTGAACGCCTAGTGTTATAAGCAGTTTCTTTTTCATAATTTGGCTAGTCGACCAAAACAGTATTGTGTATTGGTTTGTTGTTTGTCAAGATTGACACATCCTCCCCAGTGTGAAATTCTTCGCAAGGAACATATAGGATATTCTTGATAGTTTGTATAGGGTTGACTAAGAATGAGTGACGAAAAAAAGGTATCTGACGCACAAAGCGCAGGCAATAACGACGAGATAGACCTTCTCGAGCTCTTTGGAGTATTACTCAGGTTCAAATGGCTCATCATAGCCATAACTGGTGTCGCCGGCGTTGTCATAGTAGTATTCTCTATTCTTTCAATCAAGCTTCCACCCCAGGACAGTCCGTTGCCGAATATGTACAAACCATCGGCTCTCATTCTCATTAATGAGGAACGTTCAGGAGCGGCATCCTTGTTGTCTTCTGAAAACTTGGGCGGGTTAGCCAGTCTTGCCGGAGTTTCTGGAGGGTCAAGTTACGGTTCCTTGGCTGAGAAAATAGTACGAAGTAAATCTACGGTGGACATAATAGTTGATGAGTTTGATGTCATTCAAAGATACGAGATCGAGAAGTACCCGGTTGGCAATTCGCGAAAGGTAGTAAACGAAAATCTTGGTGTTGAGTATGATTCGGAAACTTCAACATTGACGGTTTCATACGAGGATTACGATCCTGTATACGCCCGCGATATTGTAAACCGCATAGTGGCAATACTTGCGGATCGCTTTTCGGCAATCGGGAGCAACAAAAACCTTACGCGAAAACAGCTTCTTGAGCAGAAACTTGCCGAGGTTGAGGTGGAAATTGCCAGGCTCGAATCCAACATACAACAGTTCCAGGAAAAGCACGGCGCTCTTGACGTTGAATCTCTTGCCAGGGAGCAGGTTGCAGCTTTGGCAGATCTAAAGAGCCAGCTCATTCTCAAAGATATGGAGATAAAGACATATTCCGGATTTACCAGCATCGATGATCCTGTCATCGCCCGTATGAAGGCGGAGCGAGCTAACCTGGCAAGGCTCATTGACGAGATGGAGAGAGGGTATTCCGAGTATGAAGGTCTTATGCCGGCGCAGGAAGATTTGCCGGCCCTAGCAATCGAGTTCGAGCACCTCAAGCGAAACCTCCAAGTTCAGGCAGAGATCTACAAAACACTTACACAGCAGTACGAGCTTGCCAAGCTCAATGTTGAAGGGGAGGAGCAGATTTTCCAGACCCTTGAGTTAGCTGACGTGCCTGATCTCAAATCCGGGCCGAGCCGCAGTATACTCAGCGCCGGTGTCACTGCGGGCGCCTTCTTCTTCAGCATCATACTTGCTTTCGTTATTAACGCAATCAAGAACATCAGGAACGATCCCGAGCGGATGAAAAAGCTTCGCGGCGAATAATTGGCAACGGCTACCGTAAGAGAGTAATGACCAGTGTGGTTACTGAGATAATCGTTCCTAAGATACCTGAGATCCTGCTAAAGGCGTAAAGTGGATTGTTATTTGGCGCGACGATCTTGGTTTCCGGTCCTATCGGATCATCAGCACTCAAGACGTTGTTGTCTATGTCAATTATGGTCACGGCATCACCGGCATGGCGCTCGGGGTCAAACCCTCCCGCCAGATCTATATAGTAGCTAAAGCTCCGGTCCGGGATGTAAGGGTACCTTCCGGGATTCAGAACCGCGCCTGAAACAATAACAAAGAACTGTCTGAATGGGATGATGACGCGGTCAAGAGGTTTGAGCTCTACATCTTTGGCGTCAGGCTGCCTGAAGAGAAGCAGCTCAAGGTCAATCGGCGTAGTCTGCCCATCCGCGTGAATGATGTAGGAATTCTTGAGGTCCGATACCTCGGTAAAAGAAGCTTCTAGTTTATGTACCGCTGTTGACATGAGCTCACCTTTTTCAAAGGTATACTGAAGGCGGTTTGATGCTTCCAACGTCGTACCTTCTTCCGTTGAACGCATCCGATACACCGCGCCCTCAAAGAGCACGAACGGCAGTTTCCTGGTTTCTGGCGGTACGATAATCCGGTCAAGATCACGTAATTGGAAATCCCGCCAGGCCGAGTCTGTGCAGTCGAGGTAAACCGTTTCCGCAATGCTGTCGTTTGCGGTGTCATATCTGACAAGCTCCACTTCCTCCGGATCCGCCATCTTTGTAAACCCGCTGCCGTAGAAATTAACAAGATTCGCGAGCGTTTCACCGGTTAGCAGCTGATACTGCCCCGGGCGCTCCACCTCACCTTCTATCCTCACCTGCCGTTCCAATCTGCTGACAGTAATGACATCACCGGGAGACAGATACGGATCTTCATCCTGCTCACCGTACCGCCTTGCCCGGAAGAGGTCAAAATACACGGTCTCACCATCTGCCGATGTGATCGCTATATCCCTGTCAGAGCTGTATTCGGTCAATCTCTCTGCCACAATCTCGCTTAAGCGGGAAAGTGGTCTCGCCTTAAACCAACCTGCACTTTTTACTTCACCACCAACAAAAACCTCATGGATACCGTAGGGAATGACGATCCTGTCTCCCGGGACGAGCTCAAAATCATCGACACCTGGTGATTTATGAAGCAGCCTCTCCAGGTTTACCGGAATTTGTTCAGTCCTACCGGGCTTGATGATTACCGATGCGGCCAAATCAGCGGTAGGCGCTATACTCTCCTCAATAGACTTAAGAGCCCTGAACATAGTGTCACCTGTTTTGAGGGTATATCTGATCCTACCGCTTGGCGTCGTAACGCTTTCGTCTTCCGGTATGACAGCGCCTTCAAAATAGACAACCGGGAGCTTGGCGGTTCTATCCGGTATGGAAACCGTGTCCGTGTCTTTTAGCTGGACCGTGGCCAGGTTTGTTACCGTCGAATCGATTTCAAATACTTCAAAGATGGACTCATCTTCTGCGCGTCGTTGAATCGTAATTCTCTCGGTATCAGCACCGGGAGGAAAGCCATCGGCATACATCTCTAGAAGATCCCGAAGGTTTTCGCCGTGCAGGAGCTGGTATTCGCCGGGACGTCTTACTCTGCCTTGCACGTTGACCGTTCTTTCCGCCTTGCTGAGCGAAATGACGTCACCGGGCTTGAGGTAGGGATCTTCCGTCAGGTCCCCGTATCGCGAGGCCTGAAAAAGGTCATAGACCCGCGAGCCGCCGTTTCTGCCCGTTACCTTTACATCCCTGAGGGATGAGTAGGGGGTTAAACGGCCCTTCACTATCTCTGACAGACGCGTGAGCCCCCATGCGGTGGCATTGTATGAAGAGTTGACTTCACCTGTGACAAAAACTTTGAATGAGCCGGTTCTTGCGAGAACCGCATTGGGATAGCTTCCAGGGTAGGCGCGGGTCACCGAGCTTTCTATTCTCTCCGTCAGCTGTGACAACACGAGATTCCGGGTGTCTATCTTTCCAAATACACCCATATTGAGGCTATAGTCGCTCTCAACGGTGAGTGTAAGACTTTGCTTGCCCAACGAAGAGACGTAGCTCAGTCGAAACACATCACCCGGGGTGATCGGATAGTCAGGATCAGCCTGCGCAAGCATCACCTTCTGCTGGGCTTCCGCGGTTAGTACAGGGGAAGCTCCAACGGAATAATCAGCAGTCTCTGATTCTTCCTGCGAAAACACGTTTCCGCAGATTACGAAAGTTAGTAAAATAACAGCAACTGAACAGGCAATGCGCTTCATATCAACAGGATAATAGGTAAATTGAGCGCTTTTGTAAACAATTGAAATGAAGCTGACGAGTAAGAGAGAATACGCCTGTCTTGCCCTTATAGACCTCACCGATCCCGTCTGAACAACACCGCCGCGTTGTCAAAGGCTCCGTGCATAATCCCGCGCAAAAACGGGTGCGGCAGGGGATCGATTTTGGTCTACAGAAGACCTACAATCAAACTATGAAGAAACTGGATGTTTCAGAGTTCAAGACCAGGATTGGGCATATCTCCGCCAAAGATCGATGCATAGTATACGGAGATATGCTGGACCCCGAAAACTGGACAACGCACTAAGATTGCGTTG
>CAZHXC010000198.1:0-6607 GCA_964536145.1 uncultured Spirochaetales bacterium
GTCGGTGATGTAGGTGTCGGACAAACGGTGAAGATCATCAATCAACTGATAGGCGGAATCAATATGGCGGCCATCGCCGAGGGTCTTACGCTCGGCATCCGTGCGGGAGCGGACCCTGAGATGATGCGACAGGTGATAGGCGTGAGCTCCGGTAACTCGACGCTGTTCCAGCTCCGGGTGAAAGATTTTCTACTGAAAGACTCATTTGAGCCCGGCTTTATGCTGGATTTGATGAAGAAAGACTTGGGGATAGGTGTCGATCTTGGCAAGGCGCTGAATGTGCCCGTGCCGATAGGAGCGGCCGCCTACCAGATGTACGCCGCGGCAAGCGGATTGGGCGCAGGAGAGCAGGATTTTTCCGCGGTATGCCGCGCCATTGAACATTTGACAGGCTTGAAAATCGGCAAGGCGGAATAAGCGGCGGTACGTCGCCGGCCGGGTCAGTAACTCGCGCACCCCGTAGTGGCAGCGGTAAACCGCGCCGGCGAGTGGTACCCGCAAATGACGCACCCACTTGCAGAGACAAAGATTTCCCGGTAGCCTAGTATCGTTACATGCTTTAGCGCCGCGGCGCGCACAAAAGGAGAGAAATATGAAAAAAAGCTTGGTAATTGTACTTACAGTGGTGATGATGCTTCTCGTTGCGACATCGAGTTTCGCGTTCGAGTGGATTTCATTTCCAAACACACAAACTGATATGATGGCACAGGTTTCCGGGGGTTACGGAAGCCTCGTGTTTGTGCCCATTGGGATTCTGCCGATAGGCGGAGCGTTCGAGGCTAAACTGCCGTTCCTTGACGGCCTTTCGGCAGGAGTCGGGGCCAGTCTTGTGTCGGTGGACTATGATCCCGAGGGTGACCTGTACGATGCAACGGCGCTCACCGTTGGAGCAGGTGCTTATGGAAAGTACATTTTCCTATCCGAGGAGCAAATGGAGGAAATTGTCAGTCTTCCGCTAATCGTAGGTGCGGCAGCCGGGTTTGGATGGCGCTTTGAGGCTGTATCCGGTGCCGTAGCAGGTTATGCAGACGCGGGATACCAGGCACTTGCGGTGGCGCTGCTTGGTTACAAGGCCGAAAAGTGGTTCGCCACAGCCTATGCCGGCTTTATCGACCAGAGTTTTTCCGGTTCCGCCGAATTCGCCTTCTCACTGACCGACAAAATGCATCTTGGCTTGTTCTATATTCCGCTCATCGGACTCGGCGCGACATTTACCGCGCAGTTCTAACCGATACACCAGCAAGAACCTGCCCCGCTTTCGTGTTCGAAGGCGGGGCTTTCTTTTGCCCGGCACATTGGACCGGACGATGGATGCCGTGCGACTGTATCCATTTTCCGTAGTATACTGTCTCCGGCCGAGATAAAAAGTGCCCGGGCCAAAATCAAGAGATCAGGAGTACACAGATGAGCACCACCGGAACAACGCAAACCCCGGCTGAACCTATTGAGCTACTGAGGCAGGGCTGCGAACGCCCTTGGGAGGTGGCGGTCACTCCTTTTCAGGTGGCACCGGGCGCCTGGTATGTGGGTAACAGTTGGGTTGGCGCTTACCTCATCGAAACCTCTAAAGGACTCATTCTGATTGACGCCACCATGCAGCCCCAGGTCTACCTGCTCTTTGAGAGCATCCGAACACTGGGTTTCGATCCCGGAGATGTTGAGCTCCTGTTGCTTTCGCACGGGCACTATGACCACTGCGGTGGCGTCCGGGCGGTCGTCGAAGCAACCGGCGCCAAAGTCTACATCTCAAAAGAAGACGCCGAGTTTATGCACGAACGGCCGGAGCTGATTTTTACCGAAGGCTACCCCTATGGCGATTTTGATATCGATAGCCATTTTTCTGACGATTCACCGGTGGTGCTCGGAGACATGGAGATCACAACAGTTCGGACCCCCGGCCATACCCCGGGAACGACATCCTTCTTTTTCGACGTTACCGATAGCACCGGCAACCGATATGGCTGCGGATTGCACGGTGGCGTCGGTCTGAATACATTAACCGACGAGTTTTTAGCCAGGTACAAGCTTCCGGTCTCCTTCCGCCAGGATTTCCTGACCAGCCTGCTGAAGGTGAGAGATTTTCAAGTAGACATTACCCTCGGTTCCCATCCCGGCCAGATCGGCATGATCGAAAAGGCGGACCGCATAACCCCGGACCACAATCCTTTCTTAGACAGGTCAGTCTGGCAGACGCTGATCGACGGCCGGATAGAAACGGTCAGGGAACTCATGTCAGAAGCGAAGGGATAGGCGCTGTACGGTGCGCATGCCGGCACCGGCGGTTGATTATCGTGAAGCGTTCGGCAAGCAGCCGGATGATCAACCGTAAAGCGGCAGCCCGTCTACCCCCGCGTCGTAGGCCTCCATCTGCCCTATATCCTGATCGGTGACATAGAGGGTGTGCTCGCCCTCCGGTCCAAATGCCACGTTGGTAGGGCGCTTTCCGTCGAGAGGCATCCGCTTCAATACCGAACCGTCAGACGCGAGCACCGTGAGATCTCCCTGAACAAATACCGTCACATAGAGGTTACCCTCCTTATCAAAAGCCATGCCGTCAGGTCCCTTCCATGCGGCGGGTCCTCCCGGAATCAGGACATTGGCGAAGTGCTCCTTTGATCCGACTATCTGTCCGTCCTCCCATTTGTACCTGAACACATCACCGCTCCGCGATTCGTTGATATAGAGATATGAGTCAGGGCCAAAGGCAATGCCGTTGGTGAACTTGAGACCGGAATCGAGCTTCTTGATCTCCATGGTGTTCGTATCGATACGGTAGAGCCGTCCATCAAAGGTATGGGTCAGCCTCTCTTCTTCCTCGAATGTTGCCCATTTTGGCTGTTGTACGCCTGAGTCCGTCATATAGAGCTCGCCGTGGGGCCCAAAACAGAGATCATTCGGGAAGAGGAAGGGTTCTCCCTCGCATTCGGTGAGCACCGCCTCGTATTTGCCGTCTAAGGTCATCCGCAGAAGCGACGGCGGGTTGAGAGACTCCGCCACCCAGAGTACGCCGTTTCTGTCGAGTGCCAGACCGTTCGGCCGACCGGTTCTGGCAAGAACTTCTTTCTCTTTGCCGTCCTTGCTTATTCTGGCCACCCAGCCGCGGTCCGGGTGCATCTCTACGAGCACCCAGCTGCCATCGGGCAGGAGAACCGGGCCTTCCGGGTTTGCGAGATCGGTTACAAATATCATCTATCAACCTCCTGTAGATGAGGCAGTATCGCAAAAATCGCGGCTTTTGGCATCAGGGATGTATCACTCATGGCAGGTCGCGCCGGGACAGATCGCGGGTGGCAATTACATATCTATTCCGATAAGATCGAAGAATCATGAAACCAAATATCGTTTATATCCTTGCCGATGACATGGGCTACGGTGATGTCGCCTACCTGAACCGTGATTGCAAGTTTCCCACACCAAACATCGACCGGATTGGTCAGGAGGGCATGATATTTACCGATGCGCACTCCTCCTCATCGCTCTGTACGCCAAGCCGGTACAGCATTCTCACTGGGCGCTACTGCTGGCGCACCTATCTCAAGTCGGGCGTCCTCTGGGGTGCGGGAGGCGCCATTATCGAGGAAGGCAGACCAACCGTCGCATCTTTGTTGAAAAACGCGGGATACAACACCGCCTGCATCGGCAAGTGGCATCTCGGGTGGGACTGGGCAATCAAGCCCGGTTTTGAGGGAAAGATCGATAAAGAGACCACAAGCGGTGAAGGCGGCAGGATGGAGTGGATCGACTTCTCGCGCCCTGTAGGAAACGGACCGACTACCCGCGGATTTGACTACTACTACGGTATTATCGCCTCACTGGACATGCCACCCTATGTGTATGTGGAAAACGACATGCCCGTCCCGGAACCTCTCGCCTGGCAGAAGCAGGACGGAATGTGCAGACCCGGACCCCGCAACGAATCGCTCCGGTGGGACAACGTCCTGCCAAATCTCGCAAACCGTGCCGTTTCCTATATCGAGGAGCAGTCTCAGAACGATCCGTTCTTTCTCTATCTCCCGCTCACCGCGCCGCACACCCCAATCGCTCCCACCGACGAGTTCAAAGGCAAGAGCGGTATAAACGATTATACCGATTTCTGTATCGAGGTGGACCACCGGGTCGGTCAGGTGCTCGATGCACTCGACCGCAAGGGGCTTTCAAATAATACGATAGTGATTTTCACCACCGATAACGGGGCAAGCGCAAAACATGCAGAGTGTGCGCGGCTGGAAAGAGATTTTGGCCACTTCTGCAGCTACATCTACCGCGGCTACAAATCCGATATTTGGGACGGTGGTCACCGGCTCCCCTTTCTCGTCAGATGGCCCACAACCGTTACGCCCGGTTCGGTCTGTAATCAGCGGACCGGCATTTTTGATCTCTTTGCAACAGCCGCCGACATCACCGGGCAGGAGGTGCCCGATGACGCCGGCGAGGATTCGGTCTCGCTGCTCCCGGCCTTGAAAGGCGGTGTAATTGACGAGTCGATTCGTGAAGCATTGGTTCATCACTCAGAAAACGGGATGTTCGCTCTCCGCAAAGGGAAATGGAAGCTCTGCCGCTGTCCCGCATCGGGCGGTCGCGGGGTAAACGATATCGATGATGAAAAGGCACGGCAGCTCGCGCTGCCGGAAGTTCAGCTTTACGATATGGAGTCCGATCCGGGCGAAAGGGAGAACCTCTGTGAAACGCGCCCGGAGATTGTGAGGGAGCTCACTGAGCTGCTCCATCGGACTGTGATAGCGGGGCGGAGCACCCCCGGTACACCTCAGCCCAACTCGCCGGACCGCAACCTCGAGGATTGGGAGCAGGTCAACTGGCTACCCGAGATCCCTGAGGAGTTCAAGCGGAGCGATTAGCAAGCGCCGCCGCCCGCCGAGCCCTAAACAGAATGCGCCGCAATCAGCTCTGATTCGGCGGCGGCAAACTTTTCGAGATATCCACCCGGACGGTGAACCGCATCGACATCACTCTTCTTTGGTTTTATACGATTACCCTGTTTGAGAAGGGCGGCACAGAAAGCTTCAATATCAAGGGTGTCCCCGCGGGATGCAAACAGAGCATGCGCTCCGGCAACGGCGGCGCCTATTGCGGCGCCTACCCGTTCCGACGGGATTACCTCCCTCGCCCATATTGCCGCAACACGCCGCATGATCTCCGGGCTGCCGGTAGCGCCGCCGGTAACGTAAAGCGGGCCATCATTGCCTCTTGCGAACCCTAAGGAGTGATAATAGACCGAGGCCAGGGTCGATTCGACCAAACCGGCGTAGTCCTCACCAAGTTCCGGAGCCGCGCCGCCCTTCCTTACCAGATCAAAGCTCCCCGAAGGAGGAAATGATTCGGCACGAGGTTGCCAAAACACCAGGCTCTGCCCTACCCGTCTACCGCCAAGGGCTCCTTCGGCCTGCTCGTATTCCCCCTTCTTGAGACCGTAAGTCGCTCTGATACGGTCCCACACCATCGCTCCGTTGGTGCGGCAACCGAACAGAAACGGCCTGCCGAGCCCGTCATACATGGCATTTGCGTATCCGTTCATGTCGAGCGTCTCACCGTCGGTTGAGACCATGTTCACAAAGCTCGTTCCCAGGCTCAACAGGTCCCCTGAGACCGTCACCTTCGACTGCGGGTTGTCACCGGAGCCGGCGAGAACCATGCATGAAACCGCAAAACCGTACTTGTGCACGAAATAGGCGGCAATAACCCCGGCAACCGCATCAGGAGAGACGAGCTCCGGAAGCTTGCGTCTGAAGGCGCCTTCACCGCCGGGAAGCCCTTCAGCGGTGGCCCGTATCAGCGGATCGGACCAGCTCCTCTTGCGGTAATCCATGAGCGCGGTGCCGCAGCTGTTTCCATAGTCGAGAGGCGCCTTTGCATTGCCGGTAAGCACCGCCGCCACCAGGCTACTGATAAGCTGGACATTCTCGGTCGCCTGCCAGGCTTCAGGATGTTCCTCGGCAACCCGCCGCATGACAGGTCCGGTAAATCTGAGCGGTATGTCGGACCCGGAGATTTCTATCATCCGCTCCTTGCCCCCGACGCGAGACCGGATCCGCTCCACCTGCTTCCCGGTATCCGAGGTCATCCAGATAGGCGCCCGGGGATGTGCGAGAGATCCATCGAGCAGTTGCTGCAGGCTGTGTTCGGCCGCCGGTTCTTCCCGCAACCTGGCAAAGCGCATCCCGGCATCTCGGTTGAGATAGACATGACCGTGCTGCTGCCCTGATGCGTTGATAACCGCTATCTGCTCCATTGGAACCCCGGCAGCCTTCATATCTTCAAACAGCGCGTCCAGAGCGGCGAAAAACATCGCAGGCGGTTGGTCCGCCTCGCCATCCCTCGAAGGCGGAAGGATGTAATCGCTTTGCAGTATTCCAAAGCGGTTTAACCGTGGATCTTCAACGTAGTCGAGTGAGAGCTCGAACACTTTCTCCGGACTATCGACATCGAGTAAAACCGCCGAGACACTCTGCGTGCTGAGGTCGATACCGAGAGAGAATCGTTTCCCCGACATCACAGCTCGATCACCACCTTCACCGAGCTTGGTCGTGGATCTGCCGCATATTCGAATGCCGCAAGCCCGTCTTCAAAATTGTACCGATCGGTAATGAGC
>CAZHXC010000199.1:0-2774 GCA_964536145.1 uncultured Spirochaetales bacterium
TTCGGTTGAACTTTGCCGGATTGATACGCGGACACCTCCGCGTTTTCACCGGTGAGTGCGTTGAAAATTGTTGTTTTGCCTGACTTTGCGAGGCCTACAAGACCGATATTCATAGAACAGCAATCTACTGAAATTGACTCCGGGTGACAAGCCGGTAACAAACCGGCGATTAAAGCACCAGCCCATCGCGCTGATTGCAGCGCGTCTTCCATCGGGCGGATCTGTGGACGAAGACCGCGGTCGGACGTATAGTGAGCTTATTGTCCGGGTTCATTGCCGACGGCGTCCTTAAAGCCGGGTTCAGCAAGATTCGGATCAGTAAGGGAGAGGCAGATGGCGAGCAAGATTTTTATTGCGTCGACCGAGAAGGGGAGCGGGAAAAGCCTTGTAACGATCGGGTTGATGAGCGTTATGCAGGGGATCGTACCCCGCGTGGGGTATATGAAACCGGTGGGGCAGCGCTATGTCTCTCCCGGCGGCTATGAGTCGGACGCGGTGCTCGCAAAAGAGATCTTTGACCTCCCGGATGATCCGGCGGATATCTGCCCCAAGACATTGATGGAGGCGCAGACAGATGAGGACGCGCTCTTTTCGAGTATCTTTGAATCGTTTAGAAAAATATCGGAAGAGAAAGACCTGGTGTTCATCGAAGGTACCGATTATACGAGCACCATGGCGGCGCTCGAGTTCGATATCAACGCCGAGCTTGCCCGGAATCTGGTGGCGCCGGTGCTTATGGTCGCAAAAGGGTATAACAAGAGCGTCAACGAGATTGTCCACAGTGTGACCGAGTACGCTGAGTCATTTGCGGAAGCAGGCTGCACCCTGCTCGGTGCGGTGGTGAACAGATTTACCTCACAGAACTACCGCAAAGAGTCGGCGGATCTCAAAGAGAGGCTTGCCGAGGAGGGGATCACCCTCTATGGCGTGATCGAGGATAATCCGATGCTCTCAGGTCCCCGGCTGACCGAGGTGATAGACGCTCTGCATGCGGAGATCCTCATCCGGGGTGACAATCTGAATCGTGTGGTCACCGAGACAAAGATCCTTGCGATGACTCCTGAAAACGCCCTCGAGTTCATCGGCGAAAAGGACGGTTATCTTCTCATTACATCGGGGGATCGCACCGAACATATCTTCACCGTGCTTGCCGCTCACAAATCGATCCACTATCCGGAATACGCGGGTATTATCCTCACCGGCGGGCTCAAACCGGGAGACAACGTCCGGACCCTCGTTGAGGGTATCAGCGATGCGGGTTTGAGCGTCCTCTCGGTGCCTGACGACACCTTTGCAACCGCGGTAAAGGTCAACTCGATAACAGGTGAGTTGACCGTAGATAACTCAGAGAAGATTGACTTAGCGCGTCAAACGACACAACGGGATGTTGACGTTCAGCGAATTCACGAACAGCTTGGCACTATCAGAACCGATATTCTGACACCCAGGATGTTCCAATATCGGATTATAGAAAAAGCGAAGGCTGAAAGAAAGTGCATCGTGCTCCCTGAGGGCACCGAGCCGCGAATCCTCAAGGCCGTTGAAGAGATCCAGCATCGCGACGTGTGCGAAGTGGTCGTGCTCGGTGAACGGGAGACAATCATCGGGATTGTAAAGCGTGAAGGGATATCGATTGATGAGTCATGTATCCTTGACCACCTGAAAGACGAGAAAACGATTGAAGAGTACGGGCAGACGCTCTACGAGCTGAGAAAGCACAAGGGCGTATCCCTCGAACGGGCCCGGGACGCGGTGCTCGATCCGGTTGTCTACGCCGCGGTGATGGTTTACAGGGGCGACGCCGACGGCTATGTCTCGGGCGCTACCCACTCAACTGCCGACACCTTGCGGCCGGTGCTCCAGTTGATTCGAACAAAGCCCGATGTTTCCTTAGCATCGACTATCTTCTTCATGTGCATGCCTGATCAGGTGCTCGTGTACGGAGACTGCGCCCTTGTGGTGAACCCGTCCGCAGAGGAATTGGCGGATATCGCGATTACCTCCGCGGAAACCGCCGCCTCCTTTGGGCTTGATCCGGCGGTTGCGATGCTCTCCTATTCCACGGGCACATCCGGCACCGGAGAGGCGGTGGATAAAGTGCGGACCGCAACAAAGCTCGCAAAGGAAAAACGGCCTAATCTGCTCATCGAAGGGCCAATTCAATACGATGCGGCAACCTCGCGTGAGGTGGCCAACATCAAGATCAAAGACTCCGAGATTGCAGGGCGTGCGACGGTGTACATCTTTCCGGATCTCGATGCGGGCAATACCGCTTACAAGGCGGTACAGCGCTCGGCGAACGTTCCGGCAATCGGCCCGGTGCTCCAGGGCGTGAACAAGCCGGCAAACGACTTGAGCCGTGGGGCTACGGTTACCGATATCGTGTACACCATCGCGATCACCGCAATCCAGGCTCAAGGCGCTTCGCTCGATACAAGCGAGCCCGCCGGCTCATAGAAGCCCGCGGTCGACCACCGGGGCCCCGCCTATCCGCGCCCGCCCTACGGGTTACTCAGGCAGTCCGGCGAGCATCTCGCAGAGATCGGTATATAAATCGATAATCTGATCATCCGCGGAAGGAATCCCGATGACATCGACATGGTCCATCGAGCTCAAAAGCCCCATGTAGTTCCACTCGCCGGGTTGTGGGGTGCCGTCGAAATCCACCACCATGTCATGGGATTCTCTTGTGGGCGCCTTCATCGAGCAGGTACTCACAGCACCGTCGTTCATCCACCAGCTCTTGTCGCTGATACCGTCTTCCACGTAGGATC
>CAZHXC010000199.1:2808-4480 GCA_964536145.1 uncultured Spirochaetales bacterium
GCATAGGAGAAGTAGTACACGTCGGGTTCTGCCGGAGCCCTTCTGTTGAGTGCCGCCGCGCCCTCGAGCGATATGTCCCAAAGCGAGAAATCCCTCTTTGTTGTTGACCAAATCTTGTTCTTCCTAACGCGGGAAAAATAACTCACCAGCGGCTCGTCGGGCCTGCGACTTATTCCCCAATGATCCATCTTGAGGTCGAATTCCGGGAAGATACCGCTTTCAACGGCCGTTGTCACCCCTACCAATACTGCATGTATGATCGATTCGACGAGGTCGATATCGGCTGCCAAAGTCGTGCCGTCGTGCGGGGTCGATATGGTGGTGATGCTCTTTACCCACTGGCCGCCGTGATGAAAGAGCTCATGGCAATCGCTCCCGGAAGAGGTGTATTCGTCAGGATCACCGTGACGCAGAAGATGAGCGAGGAGTCTCGCCGTCTGCCCCCCCATGGAATGCCCAATCAGGTGTACCGGATTCTCCTCACTCCATTGTGGATAGACTCCCGGATACCGCTGGCCGTACCTCTTGTGACCATAAACTGCGGCGTGGTGTTCGCCGTAGTCGACTCTTCCGCCCTTTATGCACGCGTACAACTCGCAGGCCCGGTCCCAGTTGCTCGAAAACGGGCCAATCGATGCGGCGTAGACAACGTGACCGGCGGCGCGTAGTTCTTCCTGAAGATCCGTAAAACCGCCCCAGTAATGAAAGCCGGACAGATCCTCCCGTCCCCAGCCGCTGAATCCATGGACGAGGACGACGGGCACTTCAGCCTCGGCCGCTTCGAACTCCGTATCCTTTGCCGGCTTTTCATC
Source organism: uncultured Spirochaetales bacterium (assembly GCA_964536145.1). Taxonomy (GTDB): domain Bacteria; phylum Spirochaetota; class Spirochaetia; order ARS1246; family ARS1246; genus JAFGHN01. The sequence continues at coordinate 3,621 of CAZHXC010000199.1, forward strand.
GCCCGGTGCGGAGGGGAGAGGAGCGAGGCAGAAGAGAAAGAGCATCCCCGCCGCCGCTACTCTGAAGCGGCCGGCGCCTTTTGCAGCGGCCCACGCTATCATGCTTCAGTGCCGTCCCAGCAGTAGGTGCACAGCTTTTCCTTCGGCAGTCCTATGGCTGCCACAAGGTCTTGGAGCCGCTGATACCGGAGCGTGGTAAGCCCGAGCCGGCTTCTGATTTTTTCGATCATCGCGGCGTATGCATCGCTGTCCGGATCTGTGTACTTACTCAAATCGGTGGCCTCAGGCTCGAGCTCTTCGATCGCCTTTCTGGTTGCAAGATCGAGAGGAGAGCGTGAACGGGAGAAGTTGAGGTACTTGCATCCGTAGACAAGTGGTGGGCAGGCGGGGCGCATGTGTACCTCTTTTGCGCCGTCACCAAAGACCCGCTGTACAATGTCCGTGAGCTGAGTTCCGCGTACAATCGAATCCTCGCAGAACAGCAGCCGCTTCTGCTCTATCAAATCGTGGACCGGTATCAGCTTCATTCTCGCAACCAGATCACGGATCTCCTGGTTCTGCGGCATAAAGCTCCGCGGCCAGGTTGGCGTGTATTTGACAAATGGGCGCTTGTACGGTTTTCCTGCTTCTATCGCGTAGCCCAAAGCGTGGGCGGTCCCGGAATCAGGAATTCCTGCAACAAGATCGATCTCTTCGGCTTCGTTTCTCGCAAGCGCGGCTCCACACCGGTATCTCACGCTCTCAACCGAGATTCCTTCATAGGACGATGCGGGGTATCCGTAATACACCCAAAGAAACGCACATATCTGCAATGTTCGCCCCGCCGGTTTGAGCACCCGTCCGCCCTGGCGAAAGGCGGC
>CAZHXC010000199.1:4490-6605 GCA_964536145.1 uncultured Spirochaetales bacterium
CTCGTAGCCGTCGCGCGTCAACAAGGTGATCTCACCCGGTCCAAGATAACGCTCTATGTCGTAGTCGAGATTGGGAAATGCGCAGGTCTCCGATGTCGCCGCAAGATCGCCGGTACGTTTTTTCCCGATGACAATCGGCGTTCGTCCATACTTATCTCTGGCCGCGTAGATTCCGGCGGCGGAGAGGATCAGAATCGAACACGAGCCTTCTATGGATTCCTGCGCACGCTCGATGCCGGCGGCAAAGGAGTCTTCCAGGTTAATGAGTGTCGCCACCAGCTCCGTCGGGTTGACCTCGTTCCTCGCCATCTCCGAGAAATGAGTTGACCGCTTCTTGAAGGCTTCGGTGAGAAGTTCCTCCGTATTCTGAATCACACCGACGGTTGCTATGGCGTAGGTGCCAAGATGCGAGCCGATCAGGATCGGCTGGTCTTCGTAATCGCTTATCACACCGATACCGCATTTACCCGCCATCTTTCCCACGTCGTCGTCAAACTTCGATCTGAATTGAGAGTTCGTAATGTCGTGGATAAACCTCGTAAATCCGCCGCCGTTCAGGACGGCCAAGCCGCCTCGCATGGTGCCGAGGTGGGAGTGGTAATCGGTGCCAAAGAAGAGATCGCTGACGCAGTCGTCCTTTGAGATGACCCCAAAAAATCCGCCCATGCTTTCAAACCTCCAACACAGCCATTATAACGCGCTGCTGTTTCTCGGCAAGGTTGATTTGTTGCCGCCGCCGTTGTCAGCCGCAGCCGGGCGCGGCCACCGCCGCAAAGCCCTGGTTGGCGCTTCCGCCGGCTTGGGCTATAGTGATTGCGAAAGGAGTCACACCGTGTCCGAAGCCAATGGAGATTCGATTCAAGACAGCCTGAGAAAAAGTATACTCTTCAAACACCTCAACGAAACGGCCCTGAACGGAGTGCTGGCGGTTTCCGATATTGTCCACCATAAGGCGGAAGATAGAATTATATCGGAAGGCGAGATCAGCTCCTATCTGTATACCATACTCGACGGATCGGTGAGCGTCCGCGTGTCCGAACGGGCGGAAAAGGAAGTCTACTTAGGCGTTCTTGGTGAAGGGGACGTGTTTGGGGAAGCGGGGATATTCATGTCCGTAAAGCGGACAGCCCACATTGTCAGCGCAGAAAGCACGACGCTTCTCAGGATCAGCAGGGAAGGATTGCTCGAGCTCATCCGCAAATATCCGAGCGCCGGGGTCAAGATGCTGCTTATTATCATCTACGGCCTCTTGAGAAAGCTCCGCGAATCCAATCAGGAGCTCGCCTTTGAGAGAAAGGACGTGATGAAGCAGGATGAAGTGGATGACATCGTGGCGCAGTTCATGAAAGAGTAGGGCCGGCGCCTCAATTACTTCATTTTTGAAAAGGAATCAGACTCAGGCAGCTCTGCAAACCCGGTTTCTCCCGAGACCTCGTCCATCCGCCGGTTTTTCCACTCTTCCTTTGCCTGCTCAATGCGTTCCGGTCTTGACGAGACAAAGTTCCACCAGATGTACCGTTTCCCGGGGTTCCTGCCGGCGATTATTACCACCCGGCTCGCTGTATCGGCATGAATCGAGAGCGGTCCTCGATGCCCGGGAGCTACCGCCGCTATCATAGCGGGCTTATCGATTCTTTCGCCGTTTACAGTTACTGATCCGGACACCAGGTAGACCGCCCGCTCATCCTCCTCAGCCTCTGTCGGGTCCAGATCCAACTGTTCGCCCGCGGGGATCGACGCCTCGGCATAGAGCGCCGACAGGAAGGTAAGCACCGGAGACCTCACGCCGAACGCGCTTCCCATCATGACACGGACCTCCGCACCCTGATAGCGCACCCTCGGGAGGCTCTCCGCGGCGTGGTGATGAAACGACGGCTCAACCTCTTCCATATCTTCCGGCAGCGCCATCCAGAGCTGCAGGCCGTGCGCGCGGTGGCCCTGCTTCCGCAACTCAGTATCCGTCCGTTCGGAGTGGACCACGCCTCTGCCTGCAACCATCAGGTTGATCGCGCCGGGTTTGATGGTTTGTACGCTCCCGATGGAGTCACGGTGGACGATTTCCCCCTCAAAAAGATAGGTAACCGTCGCGAGGTTGATATGCGGGTGAGGGATCAC
>CAZHXC010000200.1:0-364 GCA_964536145.1 uncultured Spirochaetales bacterium
TTCTCCGCCGCTAACGGGGCTGCATAATCACATGAATCTGCTGGCCGCGGCTCTCGGCGCCTGGTACCTGGGAGTTCCCGGAGAACTCATACAGACTGCTGCAAAAACCGTCACCGGTCTCGCCCACCGGCTGGAGTTCGTAAGAAAGGTAGGTGGCGTTTCGTTTTACAACGATTCGGCGGCCACCATTCCAGACGCGAGTGTGGCGGCCGCGGCGAGCTTCAACCGTCAGGTGATACTCATCATGGGCGGAACGGACAAAGAGCTTGATTTCAGGCCTCTCGAGGCCCTCAAAGATACGGTAAGAGAAGTCTATCTACTGCAGGGCAGCGCTACGGCAAAGATTGTTGAAGAGCTATATCGT
>CAZHXC010000200.1:374-6582 GCA_964536145.1 uncultured Spirochaetales bacterium
GCCCCCTTCGCTTCACTTACAGAGCTGCTATCGTCTATAATGAGTCATACTGAGAAGGACGATATTGTTGTGTTCTCTCCCGGATGCACCTCATTTGAAATGTTTCTCAACGAGTTTGACCGGGGCGAGAGGTTCAAGTCACTGGTGGAGGATTTGCCTGAGTGAAAAAATGGAAGTTGGCCGGGGCCGTTGTGTATCTCTTTCTGCTCACCGCTTTCTCCGCGTCGGCCCAGGTACTTCCCAACGTTGATATAGAAACCGCACGTACGCAGATCGAGCAATTTTTGAGCGAAAACGAGCAATTTAGCGAACAGATCACATCCCTCGAGGCCACCAACGAAGAACTTGCGTCGGACATCGAGCTGTGGGAAACCTGGCTCTCAGGAATCAGAAATGTCACCGAACGGGTGAAAGACGAAGCAAACCGCCTTCTCGATATCGTATCCGACCTTGCAAGTAAATCGGTAGTGGAGCGCGCGCAAACCGTCTTGGAGCGGTATTATCGGATAAAATCGATACTGGAAGAGAAAGAGGCGGAATTGACCGACCGGATAGAAGCCGCACGAACATCAATAGAGAGAAACCTTATGGTTGCCGAGGAGCTGCGGGAGAAAATCCAGAGCAACCTTGACAACGTGGAGCTGCTCAAAGCGGCGATAGAACGATCCGCGGGAAGCGAAGAGACCATAAACGCCTACATAGAGAGCCTGGAGAAAGCTCTCGATGAAGCCCAGCGGGTGATAAATCGGTCATTTTGAGGGCCGCCGGATGGTCCCGCCCGGCTACCCCCGGCCGGCTTTCTGCAACAGACCGAGGGTTTTTTTTCGTATAGTTTTGAAATAAGTATTCCGCACCGCTTCGGCGGTCCTGAAGAGACGGTAAGCTGCAGGCTTGATTGGATAGTCCCAGCAGCCCGCGCGGTGCACAATCTCGCCTCCATAACCGGTTTTTACCCTGTACAGACCCGCAAGCGGATGCTCCGGGTCGTCGGTTGGCGGGATGCCGAGGAGATCGTAGGATGTGCAACCGGCGGCTTTTGCGTACTGTATAGCCTTCCACTGCAGCGCGAATGTAGGCATAAGATTCCTCCCCGCTGTCCGCGAGGCCCCAAAGTTGTAGATGCAACGCCTTCCAAAAATCGAAATAATAATAGCAGCAAGAGCAACACCCGATTCCTCGGCGATAAGCAGCTTCATCCCGGTGTCTTCCCTCGCTTCGGCCTCCTGAAAGAGCGCTTCGAAGTAGTCTCTCGAGTGTAACGTAATGCGGTCACGGACCGCGGTTTCTTTCGCCATATCGTACCAGAGATCCAGTTCCTCGACTCCGGCCATGCGGACCATAACGCCCTTGCGGCCTGAGAGCCTCACGTTATACCTGGTCTTTGACTTCATCCTCGATAGTATCTCGTCTTCAGGAAGGGTCAAATCGATCACTACGGTGTCCGGTACCTGAATATCCACAACCGCACGCCTGAAGGGAGCCGCCAGTGCGTCTTCCCGGTCCTCCGGCGTTTCTACCCCGAAGGGCAGGTCAAAGCGGAGAAAGAGGCAGCCGGAAGGGATCCTCTCTCTGAGCTCCGCCGCCAGCCATTCCAGGAAAGGTTGTCTGATATCCGGTGTGAGCTCGATGTCCGGCCCGTGAGGCACATACCCGATGGCAGCGCCGATTGGGCCGGGCACGTCTCTGAACAGCAGCAACAGCGGGAGATGATCGAGACGTTTTCCGGAGACAGCACTGATAATAGGATATGTGTCGGAGGAAAGGGTGAAAGCGGACGCGCTGTTTCCAAAGCGCTGCTTCAACGCGGCCCAGTAGGGGCTCTGTAGGAGATTATCATGTGATCCGAGCCCTGAAAGCATGGAGGCCTCGAGCGAAAAGCCTTTCATCGCCCTAGCCTACCTCGCCGTTTTCCACCTTTGCCGCCTTGATGTTTTCATCGCCGCATACGAGGGGCGTATCTCCCACATAGACCTGGTGGTCGCGAACCACGATCGGCACTTCAAAAAACTCGTCTATGCTGATTTCTTCCGGTGGTTGCTCGGGCGCGGTAAATCCTTCGAGGTGAACCGGCGCGCCGGGTTCCGCGTTTTCCGCAAACAGCACATCCACGGTGTCATCGTGCTGCGCGGCGAGGAGCATACCCTGGCTCTCCACTCCTCTCAGCTTTGCGGGCTTCAAGTTCGCGACAAGAACAATGCTCTTACCAACGAGCTCATCTTCAGTGTAATGCCCAACCAAGCCTGATACGATCTGCCGCTGCTCATAGCCGAGGTCTATGTGTTCAATAAAAAGCCTGTCGGCCTTTGGATGACGCTCTACCGATGTAATCTTCGCCACCCTGAGATCCACGGCCTTCGAGAACTTGTTTTCCACCTTTTCCATCTTTTCCACCTTTTCCACGCGGTCGGCCTGGGTACCGGAAAAACGCGCCTTTAACTGCCCAACCGTCTCATCTTCTAATCTCTTGAAGAGAATTTCTGGCTTCCCGATAACGTCGAGACCTTCGAGCCTGCCCAAATCGTGCCAACTCCCGACGGTCCATCCGAGCTGCGCGGCAATTCGTTCGGAGGTCTCCGGGAGATACGGCGCAATCAGTATCGCTACGTCCTTTATCAGGTAGACGAGGTTCTTCAAAAGCGCCGCGGCCTTTTGGGGTTCTTCCGTCCGCGTCCGCCACGGCTCGCCGTCCTGAAACACCTTGTTACCGAGGGAGGTGAGTTGGAATATCGATCTGAACCCCTCTCTGAGCTCGGCCCAATCGAGCCTTCCGGTTATCTGCTTCTCTATATTTCGAATCTCACCCCACAGCGCTTGGTCTTCGTCACCTTCGGGGACACGGCCGTTGTAATAACGGTCTATGAATGTAAGGGTTCTATTTACCAGGTTTCCCAGATTCCCGAGGAGCTCACCGTTCACCTTCTCCTGAAAATCGGCCCAGGTAAAAACGGCGTCCGCCTTTTCGGGCCGGTTGTAGTAGATATAGAAGCGCCACACATCCGCGGGGATACCGGTGTCCCGAGCGTCATTGCCGAACACTCCCACACCCCTGGACTTGGAAAACTTCCCGTCTTCGTAGTTGAGGTACTCGGTTGAAGACATGTGGTACAGCAGCGTCCATGTTTCCCCCGTGCCGAGCAACGAGCTTGGAAAGATCACGGTATGAAAGGGGATGTTGTCTTTGCCGATAAACTGGAAAAGCTCCACTTCTTCCGGGTTTCTCCACCACTTTTCCCATTCTGAGGTGTGCGTTGCGGTAATTGAAACATAGCCGATGGGCGCGTCAAACCAGACGTAGAACACCTTGTTTTCATACCCTTCCTTGGGTACGGGAATGCCCCAGGTGAGGTCCCGGGTTATTCCGCGTTCACGCAGCCCGTCGAGTATCCACGCCTGGGTCATCCGGATTGCGTTGTTTGCCCACTTCCCCTTCTCCGCCGCCTCCGCCATCCAGGCGTTGAGCTTTGGCAGGATTGCGGGCAGATCGATATAGAGGTGCTTTGTCTCCCTGACGACCGGCTTGTGCCCGCAGCTGATACATCCCGGCGCCTCGAGTTCCATCGGATCGAGGAGCTTGCCGCAGCTTTCACACTGATCACCGCGGGCGCCTTCATATCCGCAGTGGGGACACCTGCCCCGAACGTATCTGTCGGCAAGAAACCTATTGCAGTTTTCGCAGTAGAGCTGCTCGATTGTCCTTCCGTTTATGTAACCCGCTTCATCGAGCTTCCTGAATATGTGCTGGGTTATCTCGGTGTGCTCGGGCGTGGATGTTCTTCCCCACTTATCAAAAGCGATGTTGAACCACTCGTAAATATCGGTGTGAATTGCGTAGTACCTGTCGCAGAGCTCCTTGGGAGTGATGCCCTCCTCGAGCGCTTTTGTCTCAGTTGCAGTCCCGTATTCATCGGTGCCGCAGACATAGAGGGTCTCATAACCTGCGAGCCTGCAGTACCGGGCAAACACGTCCGCCGAAAGTGCCTGGATAAGATTACCAAGGTGTGGAATGTTGTTGACGTACGGAAGCGCGGAGGTAATGAGCCGTTTCTTCATCAATGTGCCTCTTTTGTCTGGACAATATAGGTGGACATAAAAGTGGTGTCAAGAAGAGCTGGAACCGCAAACTTGACGTGTACCTGCCTCTACGGTACCTTGTATCCATACAGTGTATAGGAGGAAATATGTCGGAAAGAGACGTTTCGCCGTCAGGCGGTATGCCGTTTACCATAAAACCCCGGCTTATCGTGATCGCGGTAATCGTAATCGCCTTAATCATTCTGATTACGTCGAGTTTTTTCATCGTTGACCAGACTGAACAGGCCGTTGTGCTCCGTTTCGGAAAGGTTACCCGCATCGCCGGCCCGGGGCTCAATTTCAAGATGCCTTTCGGTATAGAGAAGAACTACAACGTGCCGACGCAAGTCGTGCAGACCATGCAATTCGGCTTTAGAACGGAAAGACCAGGAGTCACCACCGCTTACTCACGGGCGGACTATCCGGAAGAGTCGATCATGCTTACCGGAGACCTGAACATTATTGATGTGGAGTGGACCATTCAGTATCTGATAGTCGATCCGCGTGCCTGGCTGTTCAATGTCGAGAACAAAGAGAGGACAGTCAGGGACATTTCGCAGTCGGTCATCAATCAACTGGTGGGTGACCGGGCAATTCTTGACGTTATCGGCAATGAGCGGGCCACCATTGAAACGGAAGGTCAGCGACTTATCAATGAACGGCTGGGAAGCTACGAGCTGGGAACCAATATCACCACGGTAAAACTCAGAAATATCGTTCCACCACGAGGTGAGGTGCAGGACGCCTTTGAGGACGTGAACAAGGCAATCCAGGACATGAACCGGCTCATCAACGAGGGCAAAGAGCAGTACAACGAGGAGATTCCGAGGGCCCGGGGAGAAGCCGAGAAACTGGTTCAGGAGGCCAGAGGTTACGCAGCTGAACGGGTCAATGAAGCGCGTGGTGATGTAGCCAGGTTCAACTCGGTACTTGCCGAATACTCGCAAAGCCCTGATGTTACCAGGACCCGGCTCTACATCGAAATGGTCGAGGATATCTTTACCGGTGAAAGGGGGACCGACCTGATCGACCGGAACCTCGAAAATTTTATCCCCCTAAAGCAGCTGCAGGGTGATCTTCAGAGCGGCACGCCGGGAGGTACACAATGAAAAAGACAGTAACCGTGTTGGTTGTAATAGGAATCGTGCTCATCATCTTCTTTGTCCTCGGCCCATTTTACATTCTCGAAGAAGGCCAGCAGGCGGTGGTAACCAGATTCGGCGCTATCGTAAACTCGACCACAGAAGCAGGGCTCAAGTTTAAGATGCCCCTGGTGGATAACGTGGTAAAATACTCGGAAAAACTTCTATCCTGGGATGGTGATGCGCAGCGCATCCCAACTGAAGAAAAGATGTTCATCTGGGTCGATACCACCGCCAGGTGGCGGATAGCAGATCCTGTCAAGTTTTATGAGGCGGTCACCACCATGGAAGGCGCCTTCGGCAGGCTCGATGAGGTTATCGACAGCTCAGTGAGGACAATAGTCGCTGAAAACAACCTCCGTGAAGCGGTAAGGAACTCAAATGTGATCAATACTATCACCAGAAAGGAACAGGAGGCGCCGGAAACATTTGAAACCGAAGCGGGTAATCTGGAAGATATTACTTCGTTTACCTCGGTACAGGAAACCTTTCCTTCAATTGACAAAGGCCGGGGCGCTCTGTCCGATGAGATGTACGAGAGAGCGAGCGAGATCACGCCCGACTACGGCATAGCGCTGGAAGATATCATCATCAGACAGATCCGCTACTCAGAAGATTTGACCCAGAGCGTCTATGACAGGATGATCAAACAGAGGAACCAGATTGCCGCAGCGTACAGATCGTATGGTGAAGGACTGAAGCAGGAGTGGGTAGGCCGAATGAGCAATGAAAAGCAGGCAATCCTGTCACGCGCATACGAAACCGCTGAAGGTATAAGGGGTGAAGCGGATGCCCAGGCTGTCACGATTTACGCAAATGCGTATGAGGGAGACGAAGAGTTTTTCTCCTTCTGGCGCTCAATCGAATCGTATAGAAAAACACTTCCGCGATTCTCGAAGACTCTCACCACGGACATGGACTACTTCAAGTATCTCTATTCCGCAGGAGGAGAATAGCGTAACGTCCGCAAAGGGAAAATAAACCACCGCGCGGCC
>CAZHXC010000201.1:0-6572 GCA_964536145.1 uncultured Spirochaetales bacterium
GCTTCGGCTTTGCCCACATAGCAAACATGCTTGCTCCGGGGGTGAGCGTCGAGGCGACATTGATGCAGACGCTTTTTGCCACTGCGTTCGGTTTCTATGCCGGAGACAGGGTGCTCCGCGGTGAAAACGGTCTCGAAAGGATGATTGCGCTCCATTTCTGGAATAATCTGCTCACCCTTGTACTCGGTTATCTTGCGGACCCGGAATCCGATCAGCTTCTCACCGTTACCGTCCGCTTCTGATTATCCGCGAATAATGCGCGCTTCCATGTAGTAGCGCTTTTCATTCGATTCTCCCATGGAAAAACTCTTCCGTGGATAGCAGCCGTTCTTGACGATGAACTGGAAGAACTCTTCCTTTGTGATTTTTGGCATGATACAGCAGGCGTTCCGTGCTTCGCCACCGAGCTCGACGGCCCTGTCCAAATCATGTACGAAATCTATCCGGCAATCGACGGATGACAAGAACGAATCGATAACATCCTGCGCGGCGGCAGTTGTTTCAGAAGCCGTGCCGGTAGCGAGCTTTATCACTCCCACCTCTTCAGCGCTGATGAATCCGATTTCCCCCGGTTCCGGCACCCCGGCCCTGGGAGCGCCCCTGGTCAACTTCTCATATGTGCCGTTCTCCATGAAATGCTCGAGCAGTTTTCCGGAATCGATGTTGAAGAAGAGGCGGTGAATAGGTTCAAAGGTGATCCCGTCGTCATAGATGTTGACAGCCTCTACCATCGCATAGCGTGCCGGATGGTTGTTCAGTTCTTTATCCGACAGTGAAGATTTGAGGTCTTCCCAGTACGCCTTGGCCGCAGCGAGTGAATGGTTGCCGTCACCGATGGCGATGTAGAAGGGGTTTTCCGAGTCGTATCTCCTGGAAAACGCCTCTTTGTCCGCCAGGTTTCCAAAGGCCTTCACCATCTGTGAAAGGAGATCTGGTGAGGTGATCCGGTATGCTGCAACGGCTCCGCCGTTTTTCATAAGCGGAATCTCATACACCGGCTCTGTCGATAGTGCTGCTTGTGCAAGCGGCTCGATGACGGTTTTGCCGGGGTCATCGAGCAGAACCATCACGTGGGGCACTTCAACCGGCGCACCGGTACGGATACGCTTACGCGCGGGTATTCTCTCTACGATGGTTCCTTCAGTCGGCCGGATCGGTGAGATCGAGTGGGCGGTGTAATCGTAGCTGTCGAGATCAATTTTGATCATAAGGCCGGTACGAGTCGGCTTATCCGGTAGATGCCTGACGATGATGTAAGCGCCCTCCGGTGCCGGCGTCAGTACACCGGATTGGAGGTAGTTATCCATCGTTTCGTGAATTTGCGATATTCGTCCCGCTGTTGAATCGTCACCGAGGTACGCCTCGGGCAGTATCAGATGAAGTGTGGAAGGACTGTCACCCACCGTATCTGACACCTCCCGCCAGTATTCGGGCTCCGAGGTAAATTGGTCACAAGCCACCACCGGCCATTTATGGAGATCTACCCGCTCCGCCGGCAACAGTATTTCAGGGAGACCAATCCCAAGATCTTTCAGCTCATCGAGATAATTACTCATTGTATTCCTCCGCCTCATACGTGCACATGCTATCCACTTACCTGCTGATCCTCCATTTGTCAACACGTCCCGCCACGCTCAGGTTGCGGGAACTGCAAACCACCTATATGATTTCTGTGTGGAACTAACGGAAACGGCGCTGTATTTCGAGCCCTGGAGGTTTCAGCCAAAGACCGAGAGATTATTTGAGCTTTTCGATTGCTTCCGGCGATTTGGATACAAGACGGCTATTGTTGACTGGCGCGGGCTGTTCCCCTGGAGCGAATACAAGTTCCGCAATAGATTTGCCTATTCCGAACACGCGTTAGTGGAGATTCACAGACGGGCCGCTGAGGCTGGTCTTCAGCTGGTGTGCAGACTGTCGTGGGGCGGCGGAATGGGGAGTTTTCTTTCTCACCCGGGTTACCGGCATCTGCGGCTGCGGGAGCATGATCCGGATGTGATCAATATCGATGCTCCCGGCGCGATGAAATTTCTTACAGATCTGCTCGATGATATGGTCGCGCTGCTGCCTGAGCTTGCGGGTATCTACTTGGATCCGGGGCCGGTCCCGGTTGACCGCGCATCCGCCGGTAGTCGTGACCTGAACGGCTCCGGGATATTGCCGGAAGAGCCTCTGCGTAGATTTCTGGACGGCGTCGGTAACCTGCGGATAATCGCCGCACCCTGTCTGTCGGACCAGTCATTGCTGCGGGATCAATGCATCTTTATGAAAAAAACACCGGAGAACTTTCTGGATGACGGGCAATCGGGTTTTCCGCCCACCCTGGAGCTCTATCTTGACCTCATGCCCCGCGGCGGCAGCGAGAAAACGGATAGCGACGTTGCCCGCGCGGACGAAGGGGATGTTGACCGCACGCGTTCAACAGAGCTCCGCAAGAAGTGTGCGGAGGTGTCTTTTATCCTGGAAAAGTGCTGGGAAAGCGTGCGGCAGCTATCCGAGGAATCCTACCTGCCACTGCCCCTCGGATACACCCCCGAAATGTCCTACGCATCACTGTTCGACGGGGGGCGCCAGTTGGACCGGTGGATTGAGGAATCAGCAGTGTCGCTCTCAGATATCTCAAGAACACTCGAGCCGCTGTTGGCACCCGGCGTGTTCGACGGGTGGAAGGAGTCGCTCCTGCAGCCGCTGCGGGATCAGGCTGCCGGTCTAAAGCAGAAGGCACGGATGGTAAAGGTATGGATAGAAAAGAAATAGATGCGTATGCGGTGGAGCGCGGGAACATGGTGGAGGATCAGATCGCTGCGCGGGGAATCAGAGATGAGCGGATCCTGTCGGCCTTCAGGACGGTGCCGCGTCACCTCTTTGTTCCAAAAGGCAAGCGGGATGAAGCATATGAGGATCATCCGATCCCTATCGGCGGGGGCCAGACCATATCGCAGCCGTACATCGTTGCATACATGACCGAACAATTGCGGGTGGAAGCGGAGTCGGTGGTTCTGGAGGTGGGAACCGGCTCAGGGTATCAGGCGGCTATTCTCGGTATGTTGGCGGCACAGGTCCATACTATCGAAGCTGTGGAAGTTCTGTACAAAAGGACTAAACGGCTTATAGAATCCCTCGGCTATACCAACATATTCTGCTATCACGGCGACGGATATCACGGCGCCGGGGATGTGGAAGCCTTTGACAGAATCATCATCACCGCCGCGGCCCCGAGGGTCCCTGAAACGCTCCGTGCGCTCCTTGCGACCGGGGGACGGATGATTCTGCCGGTGGGTTCACCCTATGGTTATCAGGAGCTTGTCTCGGTGGAAAGATCGGAGGAGGGGGTGCACACCCGCTCTCTGCTCGGTGTGCGGTTTGTGCCGATGACCGGCAGAATAGCGCGGAAACCCCGCTAAGCTCTTGAGCAAGCGCCACGGCACGTGTTGACGCGGCTCACGCCTGTTTTCTGATGATGTAGCCCGGCTTTACCGGTCTGTCGGTCTTCAGGTAGTTGGTCTTCCCGTGGTCCGCCTTCTCCAATGTCTCAAAGGAGCCGTCAAGAAGCTCAAAGCCGTCATCTTCGAGATACAGGATGTCCGGGCCGATGTACTCAATCGGTTCGCCTGCGTTGATCGTGTTTTTTACATCGATTGCATGGGTGCCCGGCTCTATCTCCTCCCCAATCGTACCGAGAAACAGATATTCTCTAGCGTATTCCGATACGTTGGGCGCGATTGCAGCGGGATCCGAAAAGTAAAAGCCTGTCGAGAACTCCCGGTGACTCACCTTGAAGAGCTCCTCCCGATATGCGTCGAGTTCTTCACCGCTTCCGCCGGTCGCCCTGTCAATCGCCTTTCGGTAGGCTCTCGTTACCACCGCCGCGTAATAGACGGATTTCATCCTGCCTTCGATCTTTAACGAGTCCACACCCGCATCGATGAGCTTGTGGACATGATCGAACATGAAGAGGTCTTTTGACGAAAGGATGGTCGTGAACTCCGCGCCTTCCTCGACAGGCAGGTACTCACCCGGTCGTTCCCTCTCCTCGAGTACGCGGTACTCCCACCGGCAGGAATGAGCACAACTGCCCTTGTTTGCACTCCTAGAAGAGAGAAACGCGGAGAGATAGCACCTTCCGGAGTAAGCCCAGCACATTGCCCCATGTACAAAAACCTCGAGCTCAATATCCGGGACCGCCCGTTTTATATTTTCAATCTGCTTCAGTGAAAGCTCCCTGCCGAGGATGATCCTGCTGTAGCCTGAGTCTCTGTACGCTTTGGCGCTCTCGGTGTTGATGCAGTTTGCCTGGGTGCTCAAATGGAGCACCGGGGAGGAGAGGCGTTTACGAAGAACCGCCGCCGCACCGGGATCGCTGACGATAAACGCATCAAACGGATAAGCGGCTATCTCGTCAATCGTACGCTCGAGTTTTTCGATATCCTCATCGTGAAAGTAGATATTGAGGGCGCAGTAGAGTTTTTTTTCGCCCTTCAGGCCTTTGAGCTCGGCTATCGTATCGGTGTCAAAATTGTCCGCCCGTGATCTCAGGGAGAAGTGCGAAGTACCGATATAGGCGGCGTCGGCGCCGTAGTTGTAGACGGTCTTCAGTTTTTCGATATTGCCGGCGGGCGCGAGAAGCTCAGGTGTCATGTGTCGAGTGCTTCGCCGGGATGGTAGGCTTTCATGAGGGTATCGCGGTTTTTATCGAGAAATAGCAGAAGATAGTGCTGTATCGAATCAAAATACTTGCGCTCGAGATAGGTCGCCGGCCGTGAAATCCAGCGGTAGTGCCATATTTCGTGACGGTAACCGGTTACCGGCTCATATCCGTCCGGATAGGAGAGAGAAAAACCGTAGCGCCATGCGTTCCGGTAGAGCCATTTCCCGGCAGGAGTGTCGGCAAATGCATCGGTGATCGAGCCGAAATCCACCGCCGTTCCGAGTTGATGCTGCGAGGTACCGGGCCGTGCGGATTCCCGGTCCGCCCGTTCTTTACCCAATTCCTGCACATTCCGCTCGTAGACCGTTTTCTGATACGCGTAGGACCTGTAAGCGGAGGAGAAACCGAGCCTGATGTTCTCCTGCCGCGCCGCTTCGGACATCGCGAGGGCGTCGGGGAGAACCACCGCTCTGAGCAGCATGTTGTCACGGTTTCTGCGGAGAGGATACGCATCGAGCTCCACCAGATCCGGAGGTACGTACTCCCCGCCGATGTTGTTGTTTTTGTCTGCAATCAGAAAATAGTCTTCCGGAAGCTCGAGCACATCGGTCAAACGTTCGAGAAAACCCACCGGGTTTCCCAGGATCTTTTCGCTCATCTGCGGTGGAAGTGGTTGAACCATCTTTTCCAGTTCATCGATGGAGAGATCGAACTCCGGGTGCACCGTAGAGGGCTCAGGTTCAGAGCAGGCTAATAGTATCGCACTAAAGGCGAAGAGGAGGAGCTTTTTCAAAAGAGCTCCTCTATCACCTCTTCCATCGTCTCAACCGGGACAAAGGTAATCCCCTTTTTGACGTGCTCAGGTATCTCTTCCAAATCTCGCTCGTTCTGCATGGGCATGATAATTCTCTTGATATCGTTCCGGCGCGCTGCGATAGTCTTCTCCTTGAGTCCGCCTATCGGCAGCACAGAGCCGGCGAGGGAGAGCTCTCCGGTCATTGCGGTATTCTTTTTCAGCTTCTTTCCAGTAGCAAGAGAAAGCAACGCCGAAGCCATGGTGATGCCGGCGGAAGGACCGTCTTTCGGTGTCGCGCCGGCGGGAATATGGAGATGTATTGAGTTCTTATCAAAAAACTCCGGATCAACGTCATTCCTCGGCGCGATGTGCCTGACATAGGAGTAGGCAATATTGGCGGACTCCTGCATCACGTCACCCATCTGCCCGGTGAGTTTGAAACCTTCCTGACCCGGATTGCTTACAGCTTCGATTACCAGGACGTCCCCGCCAAAGTTGGTCCAGGCAAGACCGATCGCCATACCCTCTTTTTGGGGTGCCTTCAGCTTTTCATGTCTGAAAACAGGCTGTCCGAGATATTCAACAAGATCCTCAGGTGTCAGCTTGATTGGCTCATCAAAACCGTCGAGCACGATTTTCTTTGCTACTTTTCTGTGAATCTTGTCGAGCGCTTTTTCGAAGTTCCTCATTCCCGCTTCCCGCGCATACCCGTTTGCAATTCTCATGAGTACGGATTTCGTATACCTGACCTGCTTTTTTTTCAGCCCCGCTCGTTCGAGCGATTTGGGAATTAGGTATTTCCTCGCGATTGCGAGTTTCTCTTCGGCAATATAGCCGGAGAGCTGGATTACCTCCATCCTGTCGAGTAATGGTCTTGGGATGGTGTCTAAGGTATTGGCCGTCGCAATAAAGAGGATGTTCGAGGCGTCGAAGGGAAGATCGAGGTAGTGGTCACGGAAAGCGACGTTCTGTTCGGGATCAAGCACTTCGAGAAGCGCCGATGAGGGGTCTCCCTGAAAGGAAGCGCCGAGTTTGTCTATTTCATCGATCATGAAGACCGGGTCCTTTGTTTTGACGATTTTCAAACCCTGGATTATTTTGCCGGGCATCGCGCCCACATAGGTCCTC
>CAZHXC010000202.1:0-6570 GCA_964536145.1 uncultured Spirochaetales bacterium
TGTCATTCCTGATAAGCGTGAGGTCACAAGTTCAATTCTTGTCAGGCCCAGAGACCTAAGTTATGTATATGTAAAAAGTTATTTAGTCTTCCGCGACCGCTGCAATCGCAAAAATTTAGTTAAAATAGTCAATTGTGCTCAAAATGTGCCCAAAAATTTTGAGCACCTCTCACAGATTGACGTCGAAAGCGCCCCTTCCTGCCTTGTAATTCACCATCAGATAACTATTTACAAAACGTGCTTTCTACAGTGGGACTCCGGTGAACTGTGCCCAAAGTGTGCCCAAAAAGTATTTCGGCCGGGTTTTGAGCATGGAGCTGGCGCATGAAACGACCGTTCGTACTCAAAAAGCGTGGGAATATTTGGTACTACCGGTTAGCCGACCAGAGGACGTACCACAGCACCGGACAAACACATCGTAGCCACGCGGAAAACTGGGTAGTAAACAAACACAACCTCATTCTTGAGCCAAAACCGCGTCGGAGCACGTCAGAACAGCCACCACGAGCGGAAATGACGTTGCGAGAATACATCGAGCCTTTTTTCCTCTGGGATCGCTGCCCTCATGTCACCCGCCTCCGAGAAGAAGGGAAAGCTATCAGCGAGGGGTATGTAACCAAACAACGTCGGCGGATGGAAACGTACCTGTTCAATGATGAGATCGTCGGACTCAAGATCGGGTCAATCCGGCGCTCAGACATTCTCGATTTCCGGCGGCGCCTCATCGAGAAAAACACCGGTGTGCGGACGATCAACATGGTGATTGGGATACTGAAAATCGTGTTGCATGAAGCACTGTTCCGAGAAGACATCGAGCGAGATCCTACCCTGGGCATCGGTCAACTCAAATACGAGCAGCAGGAAATCGGCGTGTTCACCCGTCAGGAAATGGTAGAGCTGTTTGCGAAGCGACCCGGTGTGTGGCGAAATCTCCAGGTGTATACCGCGTTTTTACTCGCCGCACATTGCGGGCTTCGGCGGAGCGAAACTCTTGCACTTACCTGGCGGCAACTCGACCTGGACACCGGCGTCATACTCGTCAATCGTGCGATGACGGACAACGGGCTTCCGAAATGGAACAAGAAGCGAAAAACCTTGATGACATCAAAATGTATCGGTGCGTTGAAAGAGCTCCGTAAAACGAGTTCCTGGGTACTGCCGGATCAATACGTTTTCTGTTCCGCCAAAGGAACACCACGGAAGTTTACCTGGTGGAAAAAGAACTTCGAAGGAACGATGATCCGGGCAAACCTGATGTCGCGGGAGAACGGTCACTTAGTGAATCCACGGAACCTGAAACCTCACTCTTTCCGGCATTCACTCAACACACTATTGCGCGCCGATGGTGTCGATCCGGCGAAACTCCGAGAAATGTTAGGTTGGTCAAATGAGGCAGTACAGGACGGTTATACTCACTGGCAGGCGGAGCACTTCGAGGCGCAACGGCGAAAGATCGAAGAGCTGTTACCATGATGAATAGGGTGGCTTTCTCCGTGCACCTTGTGATATCTATCAAAACCGAAGATAATTGTTTCATCACTAAATCTGATGTGGAGAAATTCACGTGTCGAACTGTCAGATTACTGGCTTAACTATAGGGTATTATGTTGCCACGTTTATTATTGCTGCAGTGGCAGTTGGAAGTCTGTGGTTTAATATTCGTTCAAATAGAAAAACGGCAGAGGTGCTCAACAAAGTTAAAGAGGCATTTGCCGCCTATGTGGAACCACTAGTTGTTTTTACATCATATCAGTGGATCAACGATAAACGTGATGTGCCATTTTCACATGATAATATTCCGAAAGGCATAATGTCTCGAATGTTCCTCTACAAATACTAAGCAACAAAATGGATATGAGCTTTGGAAATCGGAGAATCAGTGATCCACTTACTTCTACAGAACCGACAGGACCCGCAATTATCGAGCCGGGTGCGGAGACTGGGAATATGGTGATTCACAAAGAGGATTTTCAAAGCCTTCTACCCAAAATGTCGAATAGCCTGGACAAGCCGCCGTTTCTGACGTTGCGACTGGACATTGTATTTTCCCGCCTTAATACTGAATCTTGGCTTCGATATTCAGCGGAAATATTTATTGCGGCAAATATCGATAATCCGACAAAGCAAATCTGGGCTAAAAACACGGAAATGGTATCGCCGTGTAATTCCGGTTGACGCTAACAATCATCTACCGAGCATTTAATATTTTGACAGGCGGCGGCGCGGGTGCGGGCGCGCCGCCGCAATGATAATCTTGGTCAGATTCTTCCTGTAACTTCCAGCCTTGTAAGGTACAAGTATGCGGAATTACTTGTAACGGCAGAGGAGGGATGATGCAGTCGATGAGCTTGGCTTTTTAATAATGACATAGTATAGGACACCTTGTGGAAGTTGTTGCTGTACCCGCCTTGCCATGAGAATGTGCAACCAGAAGGATGCCAACTCCACAAGGACCGTTCTGGTCTCGTAAAACACATGCCTGCTCACGAATGAGCTAGTAGCCAATTACAAGGATGCCAGAATGGACGGTCCGCTATTTTACTCGCAGGGGAAGAACATGATACTCAGGAACGCGATTGGGATTGATCCGGACGCAAAAGGATTGCAGTGTGCTTTGGTAAAATCGAACGCATCTCGAGCTCAACAGAAAGCCTACTTGGCGACCACAGAAGGCCTCGCAAGCTTTATCAAGTGGGTGAAAGCCCAGGAGGACGTCATTGTCGCAATCGAGGGGAGCAATGGTTGGAGTCTGCCCATAGAGAAGGCGCTGAGAGCTTCAGGGACGGTGTTCTACTCGTTCAAGCCCAGCGACGTTGCGAAGTTCCGCAAAGCGGTACTAGGGCAGAATAAAAACAACAAGCTGGATGCTGAATCGACGGCTCGTTATGCGATGGCGCTGGAAGCTCAGGGGATGTTAGACAATTGGAAGCGGGTGTGGCGAGTCGACGAGCAGTTGCAGGGGTTAACTCGGTCATACGCGCAGAAGGTAAAGGAGTCGACGAGGGAGCTCAACAGGCTGTGGAAGGTGCTGAGAGTTGCCTCGGTAGATCTGTACTTGGCATTAGGAGGACACCATCCGGATGCGGAAATCAGCGGGAATACCCTGCAAAATGAGGCTGTTGTGGTACTTTTAGCCGAAAAACCCGACTTATTTGAGTGGAAAACGTTCTCTGAGGCCGATTTTGCCGCTCACCTGGGCACTCGTAACTATGTCGGGCGAGATCGACTGATCAAGGAGTTACAGAAGGTCTCCATGAGCTTCACACCGGTGCCGGCGGCGATATGCCTCATGATCAAAAACTCCGCTGACCAGATCCTGCTGCTGAGACGGCAACAGCATGCAATCAAGAAAATGCTCGAAACGCTGACGAAGGATAACAGCGCTGTACAGAAATTAATGGAGCGCCAAGGAATTGGAATACTCACCTCCACAATATTAGTTGCGGAGATCATCGATATCCGAAGATTTTCTAAGGATGACAATCTCGCTTCCTATTCCGGACTTGGAAGACGCGAATATAAAACCGGTGATGGTGGAAATGAGTATACGAATCATTTTTTTAATCCAAGGCTGAAGAATGTTTTTATGACGGCGGCGAAGAATGTGGTCACCTTCAATCCCGATTCGCACCTGGCAGGGTACTACAACAACCTGGTAAAGAGCGGGATGAAGAAAATGGATGCACAAAAGCGAGTAGCCCGCGCCCTGGTTCGCGTGTTGTTCAAGGACCTGTATTCGTTGATAGATTTTAATAACAAAAATGTGATTAATGAAAAAGGGGACGGAAGCGATATGGCAAACGGCTCAAGCCGTTGTGATTGGGATCACAGCAACATATCGTCCCCGCCCCACATCATACAACATACAGAATGTCTGGAGAAAATCAAGAAGAGAAGGTCAACAACGATCACCGATGATACCGGCGTCACTACTGGAGGAAAAAGAAAAAAATCCGAAGAATTTGCTTGACAACACTAAAACAATCTTCTGGGAACCTACTCGTTATCGGGAGGTCAATTCAGCGAAGGAATAGCCAACAATAATCGGTCGAAATTTGTACGTCTTTGTTAGCGTCATATCGTCATCAGCTACCGGCGAATTCGTAGCTCCGGCTCGTAAAGGTCAGGCCAACTCCCAGCTAAAGCAACACAGGCAGCTTCTTGTTGGGTTGCTCAGGAAGATTGGTCACTGCTGACATAATTTTCCAGTAACCGGGACCGTAGACGGCCCCGGTTTTCAACCGTGAATGCCCGGCGCGGGTGGGGGCGCGCCGGGCCGGATTCGAAATGGATCATCACGGGATGGAGAACTTAAAAATTCGCTTTTTTGCAAAATGAAATTTGCGAGCGCGTCCTCCCACGCCGCACTGGCTCGACGTCGTATCTCGCCGCAGCGAATTGGTAGCGTACCAGGAAAGGTCGCCCTAGCCGCGCCCCGAGGGGCGAGATTATTCTTCGGCATTCTTCTCGTTGTATACAGTTTTTTTAAGAGTATCCGCCAGGCTTTTAACATGCATTTCCGCTCTGTTCATCACACAGGTATACATCATGGGAGCTTTTTCTGGTAGAAATAGACAAAGCGCCGGAGCCAGTACACGTAGGATTTTACTGTGCGGCAGACATAGTGTTTCACTCGCAGCGCTTTGCAAAGCTAATTCAGTAATTGATTCAATAATGGAATATTTTTGCCAATAAAGTTGCAGATTAGCCGCAATCGGCGTTTATGGTGGCAGATTTGCGGGATAGTAGGGAGAATCACTGAAATTTTGCAGGATAGTGTCCACCTATTTACCCGCTATATTTGGATTTGGAGTTTTTCAATGAGTTATATTCGAGATTGCAGTACACTCACTATTTTGGCCATTACCAGGTATTAACAGCAGATGTTGAAGATTCGCAACGGTTCACAAGACGATGCACAGGAGATCCGCACGCTTCACCGCGCTTCGATTGAGCGATCGTGCGGTTCGGCCTATTAGCCTGACCAGATCTCTGGCTGAATAAAACCACTGACTCTTGATCGATATATGACCGCGATGGAGCAGTTTCAATTTTGTGTAGCCGAAGAGGAAGGACTGATGGGTTTCTTCATTCTCAACCTATATGGTGCCAAACTGAACGCCATCTACATCCACCTCAAAACGGCAGCAACCGGAGCCGGCAAGCATCTTTTCCGGTTTGCTGAGCGCCTATCCATTGACATTTCGGTGGCGGAAATGAAGCGCAAGTCCACAATGAACGCCGTCGGTTTCTATGAATCATGAAGTAACAGCCTTGTCTGTGAACTACGCACGCGAGTTCTTCAGGGTTGATCTGCGGTGTAGGGAAACGACAAAGACCATGGAGCATGAATGACAAGCCAGCCTAACCAACTTCTCCCGTGAAATCGTGCCGTTATTCAATCAAGGGTTACAAAGGTGTACGGTAGCGTGATAGATTGAATCCGAGGAGAACTCAGTGGCATACAAACCGGTATCGCTAAACAGCCTGCTCCAAGATAAGAATCGAACACTGTTCTTACCTCACATACAGCGACCATTTGTGTGGGAGTTTGAGCAGGTCGTTCGTTTCTTAGACAGTCTGCTCAAGAACTATCCATTCCAGACGCTTCTCTTCTGGAAAACCACAGAGTCGATCCAGTGTCGCAAGTTTATGGACCTTCACGTCGAGGATCCAGTCCTCCACGACTACTATGATCCACTGGTGAGTGAAGAGGGAAAGCTGAAGACACTTGTCCTGGACGGTCAACAGAGATTACAGTCGCTTTTCTTTGCCTATGCTGGCGGTTTCGGAACCAAGAAACTTTACATCGATCTCACCTCTGGGGTTGAGGAGATCGAGCACGGCGTTTCATATCGCTTTGAGTTAAGCCAGAGTCAACTAGAACTACCGTGGTTCCGAATCGGTTCTCTTTACGAAAACAAGACAAACGCAAACGATATTGCCGACAGCATTAATGATCAGCTCGATAATCAATTGGAGGAGGAGTCTGAAGAACGCAAACAGCGTGAGAGAAGAGTCCGGCGCAATGTTACGCAATTATCTTCTATTCTAAAGGATTCAAGTTTCATATGGGTCGATGAACTCGACGCTACAGCGTCAGATGAGTACGACTACCAGAACGTTCTCAACATATTCGTTCGAGTAAACTCCGGCGGAACGAAGCTGGAACCTTCGGATCTACTTTTCGCCGTTATGAAAGAAGCATGGGCACCCATGGAGGAGAACATTGAAACAATTGTAGTGGATCTCAATAGCTCAGGAAGGCTATTCTTCGACAAGACATTCGTACTGAAAGCGCTGATGGTAGCTATCGGTGAGGGAGCCGTCCTCTCTCCAAAGAGACTATCTTCACCTGCTGGAGCGACGATCCTTTCTGAGATCGAAGACAAGTGGCCGACACTTGAGAGAGCGTTTGGCCAGCTCCAAGATTTTCTACAAAACGACCTCCACCTATACTCCGACAAGGTCATCCGATCATACAATGCCTTCATCCCCGCATATCATTACTTCTACCTCAACCCCTCCACACCCGCCACAGCAGTGCCAAAACTGAAGGCATACTACTAC
>CAZHXC010000203.1:0-1843 GCA_964536145.1 uncultured Spirochaetales bacterium
TCAACGCGTTTCATCTTCTCAAAGATGATTTCGCTGTCATCCATTTCTTCTTTGCCTTCATCAATCAGCTGGTCTTTTAGCGCTTCGATTTCTTTGTCCAGCTCTTCGGTAATTCTGCCGGATATGAGGTCCTTTATCAGGTATTCAACGGTCACCTGATAATGGTAAATCGGGCTGATCAACTCCGAATCGAGAATATTTACCGAGAGTTTGACGTTGCTGACTGTCTTTGGCTTTGTCAGGTTATCCTTGAAAGCACACTTGACAACTGAATAGGCGTTTTCACCGCGGATAAACGCCCCCACATCGGTTTTCTGGCGCAGCAGAGAGTTGGTAAGGTTCTCGAGATCATTCACCCCTCTTTGAATATGGCCCTGGAGGTGACCGTACATATTCACGATCGATTTTTCAATTTCACCGGTGTTGAACTTGTCTGCGCCCGCTACTTCGTCGAGCAAAGAGGCAATTTCCTTCGGCGTATACCGGGTGAGAACTTTCATCTCCTCCCGGTCGATGAAATTTCGCACCTTCTTGAGCATTTCGTCTTCTGAGGTGACGATGTACCGGTTGAACATGTTCTGATAGTTCTGGTTAAAGTAATTGTAGAGCTTTTCCTTCAGACCACCCATGACGTCGATATTCACCAAAGCTTCGCGAGGAAGCTTTGAGGAGATATGATTCATTACTTTATCGACTTCTTCTTCGAGCAGCCGGTCAACTTCCGCTTGCTGGTCACGGCTTTCTTGAGCCAAGGAGTTTCTCGAACCTACCGCGCTCCGTTTTTCCGGATGAAATACCATCGGGCTTTTTGGCAGATCTATACTAGCCATCGCGCTCTCCTTTCAATAGTTTCCTAGTCATAAGATTATCAACATCAACTGATAAATGTAAAGCACGTTTTTCCGTTTTTGCCTTTTTTTTGCTTTTGCCCAACGCGGCTACGTGCTATGATAATGTTCACTATGCCACAGTATATCACAAGGCGGATACTTGTACTGCTTTTGTTTTTCTCCATTTGCTCTATTATTGTCGCCGATGATCGCACTGAACCAATTGACGTGTTTATTGTTGTTGACAAATCACTTTCGATGGAAGAAGAAATAGAAGCCGTAAAGAGCTACATCAACCGCTCGGTGGTGGATGAATTGCTCATCCCCGGCGATCAGCTCGTAGTTATCGCTTTCTATGGGGACGCAGAAGTCCTGATTTCGAGCACGGTGGCTCAGCAAAAAAGCCGGTTTGAAAATCAAATTTCGCAAATTGTTGCGGATGGACATTTTACCGACATAGGAAATGCCCTCGACAAGCTAAAGGATACACTCGACGAGGTGGCACATGAAGACAGGAGGAAGTATCTTCTTCTCATAACAGACGGCATCCAGGAAGCCCCGCCGGAAAGTCCGTACTATTCCGAGGATGGAAGCTTTAACCATGAGTTTCTCGCAAACACAAAAGAAATCCAGAAAGAAGGCTGGAAAATACATATTCTCGGGATTGGAACCGCTACCGCCGCGAGAGATATCGCGCAGGAGCTGTCAGGGACCTACTCTGAGGTACCCGAGACATCAACTGAGGAAGAGCTTGCGGAAGAAACGCGCGACTTCCTCGGTATTATAGAGCTCGTGTCCGGCCCGTCGCTTTCACCTGTTGGAAAGAAGGGCAAAAGCAACCTCGCAATAGAGCTCGCAAGCAGCGGCTATTCGACGCCGAGAACAATAACCGTAGCGACAATAACGCTGCAAATGCCAAACGACAACGCAGTGTATCTCTTGGATGAACCCTATGACTTCACGGTTGAACCGGAGGAGACCGAGAAGATAGAAATCCCCGTAGAGTTCCCAAC
>CAZHXC010000203.1:1853-6531 GCA_964536145.1 uncultured Spirochaetales bacterium
ACCCGAGCCGGGAAGCTATTCCGGTACTATGGTTTTTGTCTTCGAGGGAGACACGGCTTTTTCGCCTGCGGTTGCGACCGTTGACTACAGGATAAGAGGGTTTATCGGAAACAACATATGGATTTTTCCGGTTGGCGTGGCAATCCTTGCATTGCCGGCACTGCTTGGCATTTTTCTCGCAAGGAAATTGTCCGGCGGCGGCAGGGTTTCCTTCGTGTGCGTAGTTGATGATTCCACGGTAAAGAAGCGGCAGTATAAACTAAAACATACAGACAAGTTGTACCTTGTAGAGGGGATTATGGGTCTCACCATAAGTGACAATCCCGGAGACGCACCCGCCGCTGAGATTACCGCCGACGGTACCGGGTTACATCTCACGATACTCGATGAGGAAGGATACAAACCCGCCGAACCAATACCCGGTAACGTGCTTCCCGGAGAGGTGGTGCTCGTGAAGAAATACGGCAAGAAGGCCACCATCTCCTTCTCTACACCCTGAGCGGGGTCATGAAAAAAGAGGCGCTGTCGTTCATCCGCCGAAATGACAGGTTCATCCTCACAGCGCACGAGACTCCGGATGCCGATGCGCTAGGTTCCGAGTGCGCAACCTATCATGCGTTGAGGCAACTCGGCAAAGATGTGCGTATCATAAATGCCGACGCGACGCCTCGAATATTCGCCTTCATTGATACCGCAGGTGTAGTAGAGGTGTTAGACGATGGATACGATAGCTCCCAGATTGCAGAATCCTGCCTGCTCATACTCGACTCAAATGACATCAACAATATCGGTTCGATCCGGGACCATGTTTTGGCTCACGTCTCAGAATACTTCATTATAGACCATCATGAGGAGGAGGACGGTTCGCTCGCAAAGACCAACTACGTTCGGGGAGATGCCTCCTCGACCTGCGAGTTGCTTTTTGACCTATTCATAGAGCTCGGTGTCACAATAACCACAGAAATTGCCTTAGCCCTCTATGCGGGGATCGTTTATGATACAGGTTCTTTTGTCTACCCCAAAACGACGGCACACACATTCTCTATAGCGTGGCAACTCGTTGAGGCCGGCGTCACGCCAAACTTTGTGTATACCAGGATGTACGAAAGCAATACAATTTCTTCGCTATTGCTCCAGTCCCTCGTCCTGTCCACCTTGAAGCTTCATTATGACAACCAGGTAGCGGTTCAGTTGATGACCAGAGAGCACCTGAATATCTCAGGTGCACCTTACGAAGAGGGACAGACCCTGATTAACATCCCGTTGAAGAGTGAAAGCGTTCGTGTCTCCGTCTTTCTCAAAGAGAATGAGTACGGTGTACTCCGGTGCTCGCTCAGATCAAAAGGAGATATTGACGTTGCAAAGATCGCTACGACATACGGCGGCGGCGGCCATAAAAACGCCGCCGGCTTCAAGGCGTCACACTCTCTTGATGAGGTGGAACAAAAAGTGCTACTAGATCTGAAGCGATACTTCGCCTAGGTCACGTATTAGTACTTATGCACCGGCTACACATTCTTTTACTTGCATCGCTCTGTATGGTAACAGCCTGTGACACGGCAAATCGTGCAAATGAACAGGGCCGTTCCGCAGTTTCGGCGGTTCCCGATGACACCGACGTAGTGCGCGAGGATACATACTCATCGGAATCGCGTTCGGTTACCGAACCTCAAACGCCGTTTATAGAGCTTTCACCTGAACTTTCGCTGGTAAGTCTCGCAACCATCAACTTCGACCTCGAGCGAAACGAAGAGCAGGTGTTGGCCGTTCGAAACAAAACGGTTCCGGATTCACGGATTCGGATCATGGTGGCGGCATACGACAGCGTGCTCGAAACCTATAGAGTTGTATTTGAAGCCGACAGTTTGGCGGTAAATCGTCGTGCTTTCAGCCTGTCGTTCCTCGATGTCATAGGTGATCATAACCTGGAGATCATCTGCCGCGGAATGGACGAGGAAGGGCGCCAGACTCTTGATATCTTTCACAGAACCGTGGCGCCAACCGGTTTTGGGCTCTACTACGAGAATGTTTTCTCGGTGGCACTTTCCGGTTCCATCGAAATAATCGAGCTCGAAAGAAGCGGTGCGTACCAGGTAGGACAGGCGAACGGGGAAAGTTTCCCGATAGTAACGCAAACGCAGGATGAAGATTCGGACAATATGCTCGACATTGTACAAACCACATACTACTGGCGCTTTACCGAATCGAGTTTTATTGCAGGCAAAGTTGAAAAAATTCCAGGCGAAGTTGTGGAACAGGAACAACTCAGAGAATTGTATAGGAAAAACGCAGCTGCTTTCGCGGATTTTTTGAGCGGCAGCTGGTATCTCGCGGAGGGCGGCGAGTCTGACGCCGGTGGCAGCGTTATCCTCAATTTTGACGGTTCAGGTTCTTCCTTTACCTATTTTACCGGTGAATTGCAGGAATCATATAATTGGATAAGCACGTATAAAGTTCTTGTGAGCAGAGTTGAGATCAATGGTGAAAACGAACTCGTTCCCTTCATAAGAAAGCAGTTTTATCTCAAGGTGGAATCCCTCGATACTATAGAAATCCGCGGAAACGATCCATGGAGCGGGATATATCGCCGTCTGTCGGACTCTATTGCCCGGAGCATCTCCCGGCCACCCGACGGGAAAGAGGATGTTTTGGATCTGTCAGGTGCCTTCTACAGTGATGAGGGAAATGAGCTTACCTTCAAGGACAACAAGTTCGTGCTGCTTGAAAACGGTAAAGTGCTACAAGGAGGCTACGCCACTTACAGCGCGGCGGTGCCCGTTTTGGAGCTTCGTATCATCAACAGCGCGGGAATTATCATAGAGAGCCGTCGTTACCGTTACACGTTTGCCGAAGAGAGGCGTGACGGCAAGATCTTTAAAACACTCACATTGATTCCCGGAATAGTCGGGATTTACGGTTTTGAATCTACTTCAGATACGCTGCTGCGGTTTGAACAGATTATTTCAGCCGAAGAAGAAGAGTGACAGACACTACTCGTACACACGGAATCCTTCAAACCCGTTTTCCTTGAGGTTCAGAATTACGGTCTCCACCTCATCCGGTGCAATATCCGGAATGAGGACACGGTAGTATACGGTACCGCCTACAATTCTCTCCCGTATCTCGGCAACAAAACCTTCGGCCTCCAGATCCTTCAACGCGTATTCGGCGTTTTCGCGCACGCTGTATGATCCGGTTTGTACCGCAAGCGGCCTCTCCGCTTCATCCGATATCTCTTCGGCGCCGGCTCCGACGACGGGAGCTGCACCTGTGGTTTCCGTTACCGCGGCAGCATCCATTTCAGCCGTACCGGTTTCCGCGCCGGTAGTTTCACTCATCCCCGGGCCAACAAATAGCGAGAAGGAAGGGACCCGGCCGATATTTCCTCTGTACATGTGAGCCTCAGGACTGTCAGGGTACCGTGACAGGAGCAAATCCGCGGCATCTGTAAACATATGTTTTTCACCTGTATATCCGGTCAATTCAACGATCCAGAAAAGCCCCGCGGCGCTCAGTTCGAGTTTCTGTTCACCCATGAGTTCACTCGCCGTCTGCAGCGCCTTTTCCTGCCTCTCGGTGGCAAAGAAAATCCGCGAGAGGAGCACTCGTGCCTCCCTCTTCAGACGATCGTTTTTCGCGGTCTCTATGATTACTGTCGCCTGTGCTTCAGCCCCCCTGTAGCTGCCAATTTCAAAGAGCAAAATGGCAGATGAAAGAAGGCTATCGAAATCCTTTTTTTTAGGAACCGCGAGGGAGGCGGACTGGTAATATCGCTGTGCCGTTTCCAGATTGCCCGAAATCTCTTCTAATCGCGCAAGCCTTATATAATATGAATGACGCAATACCGGTTCCTGACACTTCTCAAGCCCCTGTTCGAGCACCCGCCTTTTTTCCTGGAGGCCCTTCGTGATGTCCGCTAACCGGGAAGTTATCAAGCAGAAGTTTTCGTCTCCGTTTTCGAGGAGGGCCTGATAGGCGGTTCTTGCTTCATCTATCTTACCCTGATTTTCGAGCTCCACGGCCTCCTCGAAGCTGACTGAGAAGCCGAAAGTTGTGATGAGCAATAATAAGAGACCGATATAACCCGTGGGCGATGTATACCTATTTCTTTTTTGCCTTGTTTCTTGGACTGTCACTCTCATCGAGAACCGGTATTTCCGGGATATCTTCAACTCCGGATGCCTGTGAGTTATCCTGAGGTTTCTTTTTTTCTTTTGCAGCTCCCCTGCTCCTGGCAACAAAAGGAATCATGACTAATGCACCGACAATGAAAGCTATAAACAGACTGATAAAAATTGGTACATCCTCAATCGTGTAGAATCCGAATGAAATGTCTGAAACATTTGTAATGTTAAATCCGGCAAAAAACACAACAAACGCCAGAATGACGAGAAAAAAAATCATTTTCCAGGGCACGCCGGAACCACCATTTTTCATATACGCCTATCCTCTCAAAGCCGCTTTTTGTACCCGATGATGAACTTGGCCAGATTCCACCCTCCAAGCAGGAGCAACCCTACACCGGAAACACCAAGGAGCCATCCCGCCACGCCGCCAACCGCCGGAATAGCGGTGATTGCGGTGAGTGCACCCGCGCCGGCAAGCACATAACCGGTAGTCCGGTCCTCCGGCTTTCTGGACACCCCGAGGCCGGTAACGCCGAGTATCCCACCAACAA
>CAZHXC010000204.1:0-2732 GCA_964536145.1 uncultured Spirochaetales bacterium
AGGAAAATTGGTTACAAGCTCGGTTGAAGGCGGCCGCCGGGGCGACGCTCCGGACAGAAGAGCAGCCGAAATTCGGGATAACAAGGGCAATTATCCGTGATATATTGAGTTGTGAAGTAGGCTGCGAGGTTTGCAAAGAGAGAGTGGGCTGCAATGAAAAAAATACTGGTAATCGACGAGTCCCAGCTTTTCCTCGATTATTTGACAAAAAAGCTCGAGGAGAACAATTTTGAGGTAGTCCAGGGAAAGAACGGTCTTGACGGCTCCGTGAAGATGCGGAGTGAGCTTCCCGACCTCATTATCATGGATTACTACCTCTCCCGGAAGAACAGCATGGAGGTTCTCAAGGAGAAGAAGGAAAATCCCAACGTCTCCGGGATTCCGGTCATCATGGTAGCGAGCAAGCTCGATAAGGCGCAGGTTGTCAAGAGTGCCCAGTACGGCGCCAAGAAGTTTTTTACCAAACCTGTCAGGATAGATACACTCCTCAAAGCGGTCTCCGAATTATTGCATGTTGACGTCGAGATCGATTCTACTCCATGTATTATTGAAGCCCATCTGAATGACGAAATACTCTTTATTGAGCTCGCGAGAGGTCTCAATCTCGAAAAGGTCGATCTGTTGAAATACAAGATAGCGGAGCTTCTCGACCTCTACGATGTCAAAATGCCCAAGGTGCTTCTCATGATGTCGGACATCGAGCTCACCGAGGACGACAGCGAAAAGTTCAAGGTACTCTTAGATACGATAATCGAACATTCCGGCGCACTCGGCAAACGGATGAAGATCCTCACAACCTCCGATTTTGTCCGCAGCTTTATCGAGTCTAAGCCTGAGTATAATACCCTTGGTGTGACCGATAATCTTACCCAGGCGATGAGCGAACTCGTAGGCCTGAGTCCGGATGACGTGTCCCATGACGAGGTTGTGAGCAGACAGCTTCTGTCAACTTCGTCACCAAAGAAGGAGAAAACGGAAACCTTTCAGATGCGGTTTGACGGTGAATCCATTCAGAAGGCGGAGGGTGACGCCGATTCACGGCGCAAGCTATCTATTGCCGTGGTGGATGATGATGTGGTCATTCAGCAGCTGATTAATACCGTGTATCAGAAGGCGGGGTGGGAGATCAAAGCCTATAATAACGGGAAGGAGTTCCTGGACGACCTGCCAAATCGAAATTTTGATCTGGTGTATCTGGACTTGATGATGCCTGAAATGGACGGATATCAAGTGCTCGAATACTTGAACGCGAAAAAATTGAAGCTCTCTGTGATCGTGTTGTCGGCGCTCTCGCAACAGGAAGCTGTAGTTCGCGCAATGAAGTTGGGGGTACACAGCTTTTTGATTAAGCCGTTCAAGCCCGAAATGCTCATCAGGAAGACCGCGGAGTTGCTTAACGCCAATTTTTGACGGTCAGCTGTACGGCCGCTGTAATACTGGAAGGAGCCCGTGAAGGAGCCCGTATGGATGAACTGAACGGCCAGGTTTTTCTTTCGATTTTCGATAAATCACCACTTGGGATGGTGATTGTCGCGGAAACCGGGGAGATAATCCGTGCAAACAGTGCCTTTCAGATGCTCCTTGACCGGGCTGGAGAGATCGACATCGATTTTCAACCGCTCGTCGACAGACTCGAGTCAACGGGCAGCGCCTCGTGCTCCGAGGACATCGAATTCCTGAGAAACGGCCACTCAACCTGGATACACATCATTTGTTACCCGGCGGGGGATTGGGCGTCCGAAGGGTTGTTTGTCGTTGTCCTGGAGGATATCAGCGGGAGAAAGAGCACCGAGGCCGGGCTGCTTTCAGCAAAGGAAGAGGCGGAGCGGGCAACGAGAACAAAATCCGATTTTCTTGCCAACATGAGTCATGAGATTCGAACGCCTCTTCACACGATAACGGGGATGACCGAGCTTCTCCGCGAAACACCGCTCGATGCGGAGCAACTCGAGTATGCGGAGCAGATCGGGTTCTCCGCGGATGTTCTCTTGAGTCTGATAAACGATATTCTGGATTTTTCAAAGATCGAAGCAGGCAGACTCTCCCTCGAGACAATCGAGTTCGACATATACAAAACGGTTGAAGACTCGGTGGATCTCATCTCTCTCGAAGCACACCGCAAGGGGCTCGAGGTGCTCCTCGACATTGATTACGATATGCCGCGCTACCTCATCGGAGACCCGGTGCGGGTGCGTCAGATTATCATCAACCTTTTCAACAACGCGATCAAGTTTACCAAGAAGGGTGAGATAGGCATCAGGCTTGAAAATGTACATGCTGATGAGGCAGGAGCGGAGATACGAATAACCGTAAGGGATACGGGCATCGGCATCCCGTATGAGAAGATGGACAGGCTCTTTAACGTGTTTTCTCAGGTGGATTCTTCCACAACCAGGAAGTACGGAGGAAGCGGACTTGGGCTTTCGATCTGTAAAAACCTCGTACAGATGATGAACGGATCCATCGGCGCCGAAAGTGATGAGGGCAAAGGATCGCTTTTCTGGTTTGTGATTCCTTTCGAGTTGTCCGAAAAGGAAAAGCGGCGCGTGGTGTTGGACAATCCGTTTCCCGGTGTGGAAACCGCACTCATTGTTGACGATAACGCAGGCGCGCGTTCTATCGTCGGGTCCTATCTCAACGGCTGGGGTATAGCGGCGGAAACCGTGGAAAACGGCGAAAGTGCGCTTATTGCACTGCGGAACGCCGCGAGATTGGGCGAACCCTACGGTATT
>CAZHXC010000204.1:2742-2966 GCA_964536145.1 uncultured Spirochaetales bacterium
TTTGTCTCATTGATCAGTTCATGCCCGGTATCGACGGCTGGCACCTGGCAAGCGAGATTACGTCGGACGAATCGTTACAGAGTACACATCTTTTCTTAATGAGTCCGCGGGGTTTGTCCGGTGATGAGGCCAAAATGAAGCTTCTCAACTGGTTTGACGGTTATATCCAGAAGCCCCTCAAAAAGGATGATTTCTTTGAAGTCCTCTCCCGCGCGCTTGTGGGT
>CAZHXC010000204.1:2976-3560 GCA_964536145.1 uncultured Spirochaetales bacterium
GCTGTGGATGAGACCGGTGAGGAGGCGTTCAGTTTCGGCTCATTGAAGCGACCCGTGCTGGTTGCCGAGGATCACGAAGTCAATCAGCAGCTGTTCAAAGCGATACTCCGAAACCTCGGTATCCCGGTTATCGTCGCCTCGAACGGTCTCGAGGCGGTAGAGCTCGCCAAAGAGGGCGCTGATTTGATCTTCATGGATGTGCAGATGCCCGAGATGAACGGGTATGAAGCCACAAAGAAGATCCGTTCGCTTGGCATTGATGTGCCGATCATAGCGGTAACGGCGAGCGCCTTGAAAGGTGAAAAGGAGCACGCCCTCGAGATAGGGATGACCGATTTTCTCACCAAGCCTTTCAAACGGGATGACCTGATCCCGGTCCTGCGAAAATGGCTTCCGGTTTCCGGGGATGTTCGCGGTTCTGCAGCCGACGGGAGTGAAGAGCGCAACGATGTAATAACGCCGGATCTTGGCGGTTACGATCTTGCAGACGGTGATGTTGCAGGCGGTGGCGAGGTGAACGAGAATCGTCATGATGAGGCGGACGAACGAGAGATTTTTGACTTTACAGAGGCTGTGGATACCTT
>CAZHXC010000204.1:3570-6521 GCA_964536145.1 uncultured Spirochaetales bacterium
ATGGGGAATCAGGAAATTGTCTTGGAGCTTGCCAAAACTCTCCAGGAGAAGGCGACGGTATGCATCACTGAAATCACAAAGGCCCTTTCAGCCGGTGACCTCGATGAGGTGCGGGCTCAGGCGCACGCGCTCAAGGGAAGCAGTCTGAGTCTTTCCGTCTACAGGCTCGGCGACACAGCGGCGCAACTCGAACACCAGGCCGGCGACGGTCGTCTCGAGGATGCGGAGGCAACCTTCAAAATGCTGCAGTCGAAATTTGACGAGTTTGCCGTCTATTGCGCAAAGCTGACCGAAGAGTAGCCTGCGTCGAGAAAGAGACGCTCAAGAAACTGCCTGCCGTTTTCAGTCGCGAGATCGAGTATCTCGTCCGACGCAGCTTGGGTTTCAATGTGTTCCTTTACAAAAGATGTGAGGATCTTCCAGTTCTCAGGTCCGATTTCGATATCGGGATATTGATAATTTGCGGTGTCCGCGTCTTCGAGGATGAGGTCGGTAATGGTTGCCGGAGGCAGGATGATGGATATGCCGCCTGAGAAATCCGTGTTGACGTATTGCTCCGCGAGCGCTTCGCCGGCGAGCTCCGGAGAGCTGAAAACCGGATTTGAAAGATCAAACCCCGCCTTGATAATCGCCGTAATGACAACAAACTCTCTCCGCTTGCTCCTGAGATTGATGCCTATCTCTTCACAGAGTGTATACGTTTTAAGATACGCCTCTTCCACCGATGATCGCTGTCGGTTCCCGGTCTCCCGGAGGAAAAGATCCCAGTCGATATCCGCCGGAACAAAATCGTAGGGAAACACGATTTTTCTCACCACTTCAACGGTGTTCAGGCTCAAGACTGTCCTGACCTGCTTGAGGGTTGCCACGCTCGAAGAGATCTCTTTCTCTCTGATAATGCCAAAGTCGAGGTTGAACAGCGTATCGGAGACCAGAAAAAAGGCGATAGCGCCGGCACAGAGAAGAAGGACAAACATGCTGATGAACGTGCGCGTTTTCAACGGCGCCTGCCTCCTGATGTAACAACGGTGACGGTTTCATTGCGGATATTGCGGAGAAAGCTCTCTACGAGCGATCTGGCGTTCTCATCCGCCCGCTCGAGTATGCCCCGTTCGATTGCGTCCTGGACGATGATTTTCTTCTTTGCGCTGATCTCGTCGTAGTAGTCGAGCCTCGATATACCGCCGCCTATCTCCTTCAGGAAGTACTGGTGAATGCTCTCCTCGTCTGCATCGGCAAGGAGAATTTTTGCCGGAGGAAGGGTTACCGTGAGTCCCCCCGCACGCGCTTGTTCGACGGAGAACCCGTCGCGTAAATCAACGCCCGCCTGAACCCGTACATCGACGGAGAAAAGGACCTCGGTATCCATTGTCTTGAATATCAGAAATGAGCGTTCCCTGTCGAGAAACACCACATCTCTGTAGACGTGCTCAAAGGTAGGGAGCTCGAGGATTGAGCGGATGTGAGTCGATACTTCCCGGATATCTCCTCCCTCGTTCTGCGTGCATGCACAGAGGAGCAGAAGGCTTAAAAGCAGGAATATCGGCCGTCGCATCACATCCGCCGCCGGCCTATGTTTTCCGAAGGCTCTCGATTGCCTTCGAAAGATGCGCGTAGAGCTCCTCATGGTCATATGCAGCGGGAAAATCGGGATACTCCTCCCTTATTGAGTCCGGCGGGCGAAAGAAAACCCCCCGGTCGGCTGTTTGCAACATGCTCAGATCGTTGTACGAATCGCCGGAGGCAACCACGTCAAACCCTATCGAATGAAAGGCTTCAACGGAGCGCCGTTTGCCGTCATCGATCCTGAGGGCGTAATCGGTAACCGCGCCCTCTTCATCGATGATGAGGGTGTTGCAGAAAAGAGTCGGTGAGTTCAGTTTATTCATGAGCGGACCCGCGAATTGGGTGAAGGTGTCCGAAAGGATGATCACCTCGCTTATATCTCGCAGGCGTCTGTAAAACTCCGCCGCTCCCGGAAGCGGGTCCATTCCTTCTATGACACGCTGAATGTCAGGAAGTTTCAGACCGTTTTCTTTGAGAATCTGGATACGCCGTTTCATCAATACGTCGTAATCCGATATGTCCCTGGTGGTCAGCCGCAGCTCCTCGATCCCGGTGGCTTGTGAAAAAGCTATCCAGATTTCCGGTACGAGAACCCCTTCCAGGTCAAGACAGAGTAGATGCATCGTTTTCTCCACATAATAGGTTAGGTGCTTTCTTTGTATCAGCATTCTCCCCTGTGATCAACAACCGCGGGCTATGCACGGGCCGCGGCACTCCTGTAGGATGAGACCATGTCAACCGCAAAACCCCTCTCATACACCGTCGAGCTCATGCCTGATCTCGAGGACCTCACCTTTGCAGGGAAGGTATCCATCAAAATCCAACCGCATGTACCCGGTGAAGAGATCGTTCTCGATTCGGTTGGACTCGACATACAGAGCTGCCGTGTCGCCACCAAAAACGGTGAGCTCGAAAGCAGCTACACCGTGACCAAATCGGCGGTTAGTATCAGTTGTTTTTCAGTGCAACCGGAAGCTATTACCGTGTCACTGGAGTTTGCCGGAAAGCTCGAGGCCACCATGTTCGGTTTTTACGACGCGTCTTACGAGTACGATGGCCGGGTGAAGCATCTCGCGGTTACCCAGTTTGAAAGCGAGCACGCAAGACGGGCCTTTCCCTGTTTTGATCATCCATGCTACAACACGCCCTTTTCCATCGTTCTCAAGGCGCCGACGGGGACAACCGCCATCTCCAACTCTACGGTGGAATCGGTGGAGCAGGTCGACGGCGGCGCTCTCTACCGGTTTAAGACCACTCCGCCCATGCCCACGTATCTGCTCTTTTTTGGAGTTGGTGATTTTGAGCGGATTGAAAATACGGATCACAGGATTCCAATCCGGGTGGCAACGGTCCCGGGTAAGTCGGCCTACGGCAGGAAGGCCGGC
>CAZHXC010000205.1:0-5361 GCA_964536145.1 uncultured Spirochaetales bacterium
TTCCTGGTGCTTTTTCTGCTGATCGGCGCGGCGGAAGCGGCTATCTGGCCCACCCTTGGCTCTTATGTGGTGGAGGAAGGCCGCAACTACGGTCAGGGATCGATGATGGGTGTTTTCAACATGGCGGTAAGCGCCGGGATTCTCATCGGCTCGATGGGCGGAGGTTTGCTCATGGATCTCTCGGGAATCGAGTTCGCCTTCTACGGTGTAGGCGGTTTCCTTGCGATGTGTGCCGTTATCTCTATATGGTTGATTTACAGCGGTCAACGTTCAGAGAGGACGAAGCTCACCACCGCTTGAACAAGCCCGAGGACAACATCGAGAGCCAGCATGTCCTGAAACGATTTATCGAACATGAAGGTGCACGATGCGGGAAACTCGTCATCCGCCTCCCATAAAACGATGCATAGTTTCACACCGGGCAACACGTCAAGCTCCACCGAACCGTCGCCGAACCCGGAAGCCCTGCCGCCGAGCGACTCGCCGCTTTTGACAAATTCCCCGGCGTTTGTGCCAAATCTTCCTGTCAACGACTCAGCCGGCATGCCGTGGGGACCTTGAAAGAAGAGGCTTCCGCCAGGAAGCTCCTTCTCGGTAATCCAGATACCGTCAGGCCGGCGTTTCTCTCCATGAACGAGGTAGCTCAACAGGGTGAGGGTCAGGTGATTTGTCTGATAGTCGTTTCCCGCGACGACGCGGTCTTTGATGCTTTTTGCCTCAGGATCGACACGCAGCCGTCGGTTGAGAAACGGCACCTCATACGCTCCCTCGATGCACCGTATGCCCGTTCTCGCTTCCACATCCATTTGGTCGAGAGACGCGAGGTCATTCCACAGTTTTTCGGCTCCGTCCACACGCGCCTCCGCTCGCAATGGCGGCGAGCAAGAAAAAGGCGGGGCGTGAGCCCCGCCCGATACTCTCGATCAGTATCCCATTTCAGCTTTCAAGTTCTGGTCTATCCACATATAGGCCGTAACTTCCGAAAAGTTACAGTCATCCTGAATCGTGTATGCGCCCCAGTAGTTCCTTACCCACGGCCACCAGAAAATCTTGGTTGGAATGATGGTCATCGGGATATAGGGCCCTTCACGCATCAGTATGTCACCAGCTTCCTTTATGTACTCCTGTTGCTTGTCAGGATCGAGCTCAGCTTCCATCAGCTCGCAGAGCTCATCGAGCCTGGCATTTGACCAGTCCGCATAGTTGAGGTCGACACCGGTCTTGTGATAGTAGGTGTACATTCTCGTTTCGCTCGCCTCGAGCAGGTGATCGTACAGGGCGCCGGTCCAGAGAGGCGGATCGGCATGGCTGTACTTCATCCTGGTGTGCTCTACACTGTCCCGCGGGATGATGTTTACTTTCACGCCAATTTTGCTCCACTGGTCCGCACATAGTGCAGCGAGATCCATCGCCTGCAGGACTTCGGAGTCGGTGTTGAAGTTCATTTCAAACCCGTTGGGATAACCCGCCTCTGCAAGCAGCTTTTTCGCCTTTTCAGGGTTGTATTCATACAGCTGTTTGATATCGGCCGGGAGCTCCTCCAGCGGAGTATAGGAGGGCGCACCGGGGTAGATCGGGAAGAAGTGAATCGGCAGGCCTTCCGCCCCACGTATTGACTGGGCTTTTTCCAGGTCGGTCGCCATGAACAGGGCGTTCCGGACCCTTACATCATCGAAAGGAGGCTGATTTGCCCGCAACACTACCCGGTCGTTCGCACCGCCGATGATACTCTTCGACATCATGCCCTGCACCTTATCCATAGTGGACCAGTTGGGGCTGTTGATGTGCTCATCGAGGTCCGCTTTTCCGGTCTTCATCGCAGCGAGACGTGTTGTTTCGTCAGGAATAATCGGCAATACCACACGGTCTATGAAGGGCAATTGGTATTCCTTGCCGTCAATGACGGTCGAGTCAAAGTAATTCTCGTTCCTCTTCATAGCAAAGTGCGAGCCCACCACGTATTCATCGAACTGCCACGGACCTGTTCCTACCTGATTCTCCCACTTGCCCGCACGGCCGCGGACGGCCTGCAGCTCAGGCGGTGCCACTACTGCGCGGTCCTCGTAGCCGAGGAAATAGAATACATCGGCCGAAAACCTCTGATCAAACCAGATCTCCAGGGTGTACTTATCGACCTTCTTTACTCCCTCGGGTTTCAGCAAACCGTCAAATCTTCGTTTATACGGGGAAGCCGCGAACTCTTTTATGTCATTGACGAGATCGTCCGCGGTCAGTTCTCTCGGTTCCATCCAGGCGCTTTGGGTATCTGTCGGCGCCCAGTAGATTCCGGGCTTCACATACCATGTCAGTTTTTCATAGGTCGTTTCCCAGCTGTCGAGCAAAAGACCTTTCTGGTACTTGTCAGGGATGGCTCCCAACAGCCCAAACTCGTATACACCGCTTCCCATCGGCCCGTAGGTTTCATAGTCTCCTACGATCGGTTTCTGCTGGAGAAAATCCAGCCAGTGAAACGAATCGCGGAAGGCATCGTTGATATCGGGGCCGGGGGGGTCATAATCATGCCTGATAAACAGGGTGAGGGTACCGCCGTACTGCGGCTCCCCGGTTGATTCCATCGCTGCTTCTGTGGTTTCCTCTTGCGCCGGTCCCGCAAAGACTGCGCCGGAAACAACAAAAAGAGCAACGATTAAGCAGACAAACAAGCTCTTCTTCATTTTTTCTCCTCTCCTTACATTGTCACATCGGATACGCTATCCGATACCGAATTTAATAAGCCCCGAGTTCCTCGCTAAGGGTAATGCATGTTATTCCCCCTTCAAGGCAAAGCCTTCTCTATTGTTATACCGGTTGCTTTACCTTCGCATTGTAACGGGCAACTCCCCCGCGTAGCCGGGGATCAAGCAAGTCTCTCACCGCATCCCCAAACATGTTCACGCCGTATACCACAATCGCCAACGCCGCCCCAGGCCACACGGCCATCATAGGGGACCGCAACATGTATTGGCGGCCGGGACCACTAAGCATGCTTCCCCAACTCGGATCAGGCGGCGGAATTCCAAACCCCAGGAAACTCAAGGAAGCCTCCGCCAAGACCATCGCCGGCATCCTGATACTGAAGAGGATGATCAGCGTAGCGGTAACGTTTGGGAAGATGTGGCGTAGAAGCACCCTTGGCGTGGAGCAGCCTATAGATCGTGCCGCGTCAACATAGGCGTTCTCTCTGATACTGATCACCGCCCCGCGGACAACTCTCGACCCGGGGACACCCCAGGTAAATGCAAGCGCAAGAATTATCGAGAAGATGCTCGCACCCAGCCCGATCACCAGTACCATCGAAATGATGAGAGCAGGAAAACACATCCAGGTGTCTACGAACCGCTGAACCACCATGTCGACTGTCCCGCCGAGATACGCTGATACAATACCGATGATTGCAGAGACAATGGTACCGAGAGTC
Source organism: uncultured Spirochaetales bacterium (assembly GCA_964536145.1). Classification (GTDB taxonomy): domain Bacteria; phylum Spirochaetota; class Spirochaetia; order ARS1246; family ARS1246; genus JAFGHN01. The sequence continues at coordinate 3,419 of CAZHXC010000205.1, forward strand.
GCTGCAGACAAGCCCACAATCACCGAAATACGTGCTCCGTAAATGATACGTGTCAGTATGTCCCGTCCGATATTGTCGGTACCAAGCCAATGCTCCGGTGATGAACCTGAAAGGGGCGTCCCGACAAAAGTCTCATTCATGCCGTACGGCGCAAGCCAGTCGGCAAAGATGGCGGTAAAGAGAAGAAACAGCGTGATGATCCCGCCGAATGTTCCCAGCGGCTTCTCTTTCAACAGGCGGTTCCAGAAATCAAGGAATGTAAACCGCTTTGCTATTGCATGTTCCAATGTAGTCTCGGCCATTCAGTCTTCCTTCTATTTGTACTGCACCCTGGGGTCAAAAAACGCATAGCTCAGATCAACCAACAGATTGATGAAGACCAGGAGAAAGCCAAAGATGAGGATCACGCCGCATGTGAGCTCTTTGTCGCGTTCGAGCAGCGAGTTGATGATCAGACGTCCCATCCCGGGAAGGACGAATATATCTTCTATGATAACGGTGCCGCCGATCAGGACGGGTACCTGAAGTCCCATTCCGCTGATGACGGGAATGAGGGCGTTCTTGAGCGCGTGCCGCACAATGACCACTCGCTCGGTAAACCCCTTTGCCCAGGCGGTTCTAATGTAATCCTGCCGGAGAACTTCCAGCACCTGGGTTCGGGTTATCCGCATACTCGCCCCCGAGGCGCTCAACCCCAGTACGATGACCGGGGCGATGAACATCCGCAGGTTCTCCAAGGGGTCATCAAAAAAACGTACCAGCATCATCGGCGGCATGTAGTCCCACCACAGCGCAGGAAAGATCATTACCATCGTCCCGAGCCAGAAACTCGGCACCGCAACAGCCAGTATGGAAAAACTGCGGCCTACATAATCTCCTATTTTGTCCTGCCTGATCGCGGAGTACGTACCGATAGGCAACGCTATGGCCTGCGCTATGATAAACGCAAACAGCCCGAGCTCCAGGGTGACCGGCCACGAGATCGCCACTAGTTGTATGACCGAAGTCTTTTGCAGATGCGACTGCCCGAGATCACCCTGAAGAATACCGGAGTATTTGCCCTCCACATCCGGCATAAAACCCATCCAACGCGCGTATTGAATGATAAGGGGTTGATCGAGACCGAGCTCCCGTTCGAGCTCCGCCCTGTTGAGCTGAATGTCGGGGACCTGCTGCATCCTGTCGATTACGTCACCGGGAATGAACTGCACCACAAAGAAAAGGATGACAGTCACGCCAAACATGGTAGGAATCAGAAATAGAAGCCGTCGAATAATGTAAGACCGCATGACCTTTCTCCCTTTGAAGAAGGCGTTGTAGTTACCGATGATAGTATGGGATTATTGGGCTGTCAAACGAAATGTAACTCTTTTCACTTTTTTTGGAAAGAAGACTCATCGCAGCCCGCGGGCAAAACTCACGATGAGATTTTACTTCATTGCGTCCTATACGTATCTTTTAACTATCTAAAAATGGAGGAGTATATGATTAAGATCGAAAAAGAGACAAAAAAGGAACGGCAAGATGTGCTCAATATCGCAAAATCCTATTTTGGCCCCGGGGGAGAAGGTCTTGAGAATACCAGAGAAGAAGAGTGCTGTGTGAGCTTTGAAGGCGGAGGCGGTCATGTAAGCGTCAGATACATCGACGCCGACTCCGGAAAGAGCAAGGTGGAAGTTGAATCGAGGGAGTTTGAATACCAGGCAAAAGAATTCTTAAAGAAGTTGTAGGAGATACACCGATGAAAAGAACAGCCCAGGCTAAATGGAACGGTACATTAAAAGACGGCAACGGCACGATGAAGTATGGGGGATACGAAGGCAATTATTCCTTTGCATCCCGGTTTGAAAACGGGGAAGGGACCAACCCTGAGGAGCTCATCGGAGCCGCTCACGCCGGTTGTTTTTCGATGGCCTTCTCTGGGGAGCTTGGCAAAGCCGGGC
>CAZHXC010000205.1:5371-6477 GCA_964536145.1 uncultured Spirochaetales bacterium
AACCGCTGAAGTGACCCTCGAAAAGAAGGGCGATGGTTTCGCGATCACCGCCATCCACCTGAACACTGAAGGGAAAGTGCCGGGTATCGACAACGATTCGTTTCAGAAAATCGCACGAGCGGCAAAAGACGGTTGCCCGGTTTCAAACGCCCTCAAGGGTGTTGATATCTCGGTAAGCGCAAAGCTCGCATAAACCCGTACGCCGGCACGGGTGTATTGACCGCGGCAGCGTCCTCACCGCGGCGGTGTCATCGCGATGCCGCCGCTCGCGGTGGTTTTTATTCGTATCCCCCCTCTTCAAGATCCTGCTGAGCGACACGCTGTTTTTGCTGCTCGGTAGCGATGTCGTGTTCAATATCTCCGCTCGTTCCCTCCTTTCTGTTGCCCAGATTCTCCAAAACATCAGAGCTTCCGTAGAGAATGAGCGTGTCTCCAGGCCGGATTACCGTTGAAGCTTTTGGTGCGCCGACATAGCGGCCGGAGGCTCTGTAGATTCCCACAACCGTGACACCTTCATCATACAGACGGCATTCGGAGAGGTTCTTGTCGGCAAGCCATCCGTCCTCCGTCACCTTCAACTCGCGGACGACGTAACCGCCGGAGAGGTGCAGCAGCGCTATGTAGTCCCGGACGTCGAGTTTTGTCCACTTCCTGAGCGCCCATTCTATGACACGGTTCAAGATGCGGTCGGCAAGCTTGCTCAATGACAACAACCAGAGCAGCGTGACTCCTCCAACGAGCCAGAGCAGACGATAGAGGCGGGTGATGTCTTCGGTACCGGCAAAGGAGAGAATAAGCGACAGAAGTATGGAGATAATGCCTGCGCTGCGAAGCAGCATCAGCGCCATGATAATGCGTCGGCGGACCGGGTGGTCCACCACAGATTGGGACTCGTCGGTGGTAAAACCGGTTCCGGTAAAGGCGGATCTTGCTTGAAAGCGGGCCGCCTCCCGGGAGAGACCGGTGAGCGATAACGCAACCGTCGCCAGGCGAGTGATGAGGAGTGAAAGCCCCAGGATCGTAATCAGGGCCACTATGCCGATTATCCCCGTCATGAATCCCCGTAAATTGCTCATAAAGGTTTGGAGCGAGGCTGAGCGCTCCAT
>CAZHXC010000206.1:0-6437 GCA_964536145.1 uncultured Spirochaetales bacterium
AAGATGATGACGAGCGTGACGCAAAGTACGACTACACCACACCGTACACGCTGACGGTCAATGTATCCGGGTAGTACACCCGGGCTCAACACCCTGAGCTCGTCATGCGTTGGCGCAATCAGCCTCTCCGGAGCATCGCTTGCGTTCGATGGTTCTGTGAATAGCCGCCTTCCTTGTTGACCTCTCCGAAAACCGGGACTCGCCATGAGAATTATCAGGAAGAAAGGGCCGCACGTCTAAGGCCTTGAGCCACCGGGCGGCCGCGGCCTGTTACAGGGTATTGTGCTTGCTCCACTCCTTGAAGTCGGCTTCAATCGCATCTTCCCAGACATGAACGTCGATTTGTCCCGATGTATACCTGCCCTCCCGTATGCGCTGCTTGCCGAACTTGTCCCGCAGTTGGATATTTTCGGATGTGGTGACGACTTCTTCCACCAGATGGGGCGGGATGAAGATCACTCCGGAGACCGTTCCCAACACGATATCCCCCGGAAGCACGGTGGCGTTGCCGATTCGCGTGGGGCCGTTGAACACCGTCAGCGTCAAATCCCTGATCGGTGTAGGATCATAGCCCCGGCAGTAGACGTTGATATCCGGAAGCTGTTTGATACCTGCCGTGTCCCGTATACCTCCGTCGATTACCAGCCCCGCTCCACCGACGCTTGCCACGGCCGTAGAGAGGTTATCACCCACAAAGGTGCCGTATCTCACCTTGCCGTAGAGGTTGACCACTACGATGTCATTTTTGCCGACTGACTGGATTACCCAATTGTTCTGCGAACCGCGCCGGCCCTCCGATTCTCCCTGCGCATTCACCACATCATTCAGGTCCGGCCGGAAGGGTACCATCGTAGCGGTCACCGTTCGCCCAACTATTATCCGATCGGAGTGAAGCATCGTCCAGTCGCCCTCGAACTGGTAATTGTAGTTGTGCTTTGTCAGCACCGCCCACGCCTCTTCGGTAGTGGTATTCTTCAGACGTTCGATGAGCTCGTCGGGCACCTTGGGGCGGCCGTCCTCATACCGGTCAAAGGGATTCAACGGGGTCAGGGCAATCAGGTCTTCGCGGTTGCTAAATCTCATAGTAAACTATAACTCCTTTTCTATATCGAATTCGATTCATGTTGGGACACCTTAATAAAAGGCTATTGTGGCATCCGGCGCATGCAAACAGCGGGATCTTCGATGCGCCTTTACCACATCTTAAACGACAATGGGCCGAATTCCCAGCCGTCCCGGCAGCGGAAGGGCAAAATGTCGTGGACGTCCACAGGGCGGGGCGACAAGACACCGCCGTCCACTGGATACATCGGCTTCCTTTTGGTATCGTACGACAATATTCAGGACGCGGGCGGGTAGCATGCCGGGTCGCGTGACGCTTCAGGGAGGAGCAGATGCACGCAAACAGCAACAGCGTTAACCAGGACAATAATTCGGCGGAGCGGGGCCTTGGCAATATCAATACAAACAGCCGGCCTTCCGATCTCAGGATTACGGATATGCGATTCACGGACATTGTCGATGCACCGATGCACTGCACGATGCTGAAGATCTCCACGAATCAGGGAATAGAAGGGTATGGCGAAGTGCGGGACTGGTCGAGCCGGACCTATGCCTCAATGCTCAAAGGCCGGATCCTCGGTGAGAACCCGTGTAACGTTGACAAGCTCTTCAGGCGGATCAAGCAGTTTGGCGGGCATGCCAGGCAGGCCGGGGGTGTCTGCGGGGTTGAGCTCGCTCTGTGGGACTTGGCGGGAAAAGCCTATGGCGTTCCGGTCTATCAGATGCTCGGCGGCAAGTTCAGAGATTCCATCCGCGTCTACTGTGATACCGATGTCAGCGGCAAGCCCGACGGCACCCGGATGGGAAAGGCCCTTAAGGCACGGCTTGATATGGGGTTTACTTTTTTGAAGATGGACCTTGGCGTGGGATTTCTCTTCGATACTCCGGGTACGCTCAACGCGCCGGTGGGTTATCTGGAGGTGTTGAAGGCGCAGTCACAAAAACGAAGGGGTATCATCACGCGTCAGCCCGGTCAAACGATTGATGAAATGGTAAGCCGCAACCGGACCTATGATTTCTTCAACATCCCCCACCCCTTTACCGGACTACATATCACCGAGCTGGGGCTGGACATGCTCGAGAAGTACGTGGCTGATGTGCGATCCGAAATCGGTTACGAGGTTCCGCTGGCGATGGACCACTTTGGCCACATCGCCCTCGAGGACTGCATCAAGCTCGCCAGGCGGCTCGAGAAATACAACCCGGCGTGGCTCGAGGATATGATACCGTGGCAGCTGACCGATCAGTATCTCAGGCTTTCCAGGGCGACGACTTCCCCGATAGGTACGGGTGAAGATATTTACCTCAAGGAAAACTTCCTCCCGCTTCTTTCGAGCGGCGCTGTATCGATGATCCATCCCGATATCCTCTCCTGTGGCGGCATACTCGAGCTCAAGAAGGTCGGAGACCTGGCACAGGATTACGGGGTGCCAATGTCGATCCACATGGCGGAAACCCCCATTGCCTGCCTGGCGGCCGCGCATGCCGCGGCGGCATCCGAAAACTTCACCGCGCAGGAATATCACAGCGTTGAGGTAGAGTGGTGGGACTCCATGGTTGAGGGACCGGCGAAACCCATCGTAAAGAACGGCTTTATCACCGTTCCGGACTCGCCGGGTCTGGGCATAGAGTCGTTGAACGATGAGGTGCTCGCCGAGCATCTCCATCCGGCTTTTCCCGATCTCTGGGCGTCAACCGAAGCGTGGAACGGTGAATGGGCGAACGACCGTACCTGGTCATGAGACCGCAGTCAATCGTGTCGGCCGTCGTGGGTGGGACCCTGGCTCGGCCCCGGTTGGGGCCAAACCGATCTTGACATCTCCGGTTGAGACAATCGATTTTGCGTGCTCAATGGCCCCATGGACAACCTGCCGGCAGCCTAAAGTTATCGTGAATCTAAATGACCCGATAACTCCTGAGGTAAGACGATGTTGTTTCAATCACGACCTTTACGATGCTGATCAAGGGTATCACCACCAGCATGCCGATAATACCGGCAAGTCTTCCCCCGATAGTGATGCCTAAAATGACGATGAGCGGATGCAGGTTTACGCTCTTCCCCACCGCAATCGGATAGATGAATGCGCTTTCGGTGAGTTGCACCGCGATGAATATCCCGGCAATAAGCAATATATTTCCACCGGTGAACCACCCCGGTGTGAGCAGCGTGACAAAGAACGCGGGGATGAAACCGATGACTGGCCCAAGATAGGGGATGAAATTGCCAAGACCCGCAAAAATGCCGATCACCAGAAAATACGGCAGTCCAATAATTGCCATTCCAGCGGTGGTCATCACTCCCACATAGAGTGAGTCGATGAGTTGTCCGCGGATGTAGTTCTGCACCGCGGATCCTGTCCGGTTGAGAAGCAGCACGCACATCTCGAAATACCGGTTGGGGACCATTTTCAATAACGCCTTTTGGATGAGGTGTCCATCAACTATGAAGAAAAACGTAATGATTGGAATAATCACCAATATCATGATAATGGAGAACAGGCCTGAGAGCCGTGATAAAACGGAGGCGAGGTCAAAGCCGCCTGAAGATACAAGCCGCTCCTTGAGATAGAGGTAGAGATCCGGCAGCTCCAACGCCGGAATACGCTCCTCCAGAGACGCGCGCAGATCACCCAATATCGTTTCGAGTTGCCGCTCATACTCGGGGAGCTCTCCGGTCAGACGCATCACCTCGTTCGACAGAATCGGCCCCACAAAAATCACCGCCAGCAACAGCACCGCCACAACGATCAGATAGATCAATAGAACCACGGCTACGCGGGGTATACCCCGGTTTTCGGCAAAGCCGACCAGAGGCGAGAGGAGGAATGAGAGAAGAAGCGAAGCAAGCAATGCTCCGGCAACCTGTTTGAGGCTGAAGACGACCGCAACGATGACTGTGGCGACAAAGAGGTAATAGCCGATCCGTAGCGGCAGATGCGTTCCTGACAGCGACTGTTTCATGTGGCGTCCGCACCATCCGCCCGGAGACTCTCTTGCAGACGGCCGATATTTTCATTTGTATGGATAAGCCGCTGCGCAACGAGCCGGGAGAGATTGTAGAGGATCTTTACCGCCAGTTGTGGCTGTCTGTCGATGAGACGGTCTAAGTCCGGCTTTGGGAACGCGAGGAGTTCCGTTGCCTCGAGGGCGGTCGCTGTTGCCGAACGGGGAACTTCTTCGATGAGTGCAAGCTCTCCAAAGAAATTCCCCTGCACAAACTCGGCGAGCTTGATTGGTTCTCCTCCCTCAACCTGTTTGAAAACGGCAACCCGGCCGGACTCTATGATATACAACCCCGCGCCCGGCTCGGACTCATTGAATACCGTCTCATCCTTCAGATACTTACGCGCGTGGAGGATACGCTGTACCTGTTTCAGCTGACCGCGGGACAATCCTTCGAAGATCGGAAGGGTGGATAGCAGCTCCATGAGAGATTGTTGATCGTCTTTTGATTTGAATATATAGGCCCAAACAGGATTCTGCATGTCAACGCCTCAGGTAAGATAATTTCTCCGGTAGCGGAAGGTTATTGCCAAAGTCATCTTCGCCGTACCCGTTATCCGCAAGCAACTTGATGTCTTGAAGAACCCGCTGATCTCCCAGGAAGGTCACGCGTATGTCCATAATCACATCGATCTTTCCCATGGTGAGCAATTGAGTAAGCGCCCGGCCGACATACTCTGTAGCGGACTCCTCGGGCAGCGAACCTATTTCGTCTACCGGAAGGTTTCGCTCGTAAAGAACGAGCTTGTTCTGAGAGAACAGGGTTTGGATTACGCGGTGGATCAGCATGTTCTTGTCGCTCTCCCGGGGCGAAATCCCATCCGCCAAATCATCGGTCTCTCCCAAATCGTAATCGCGCACCAACTTGTGCACCTCCGCCTTCAACCACCGTTTCTTTCCGGCGTTGATCTTCTCATTCGCTCGAAACAGGTCCAGAGTTACTCCGGCGTTGTACGTCTCACCCCCAAGCTTCATTTGCACGTGGCTGCCATAGTGGCTGACTATCTTGGCAACCAGGGTCGACGGGCGGACATGAAAACCGCGATAGCGTGGCACAGGCACGGTGACCCGGCCCTGAATCGCGTAGCGTCTGAGCATCTCGTGGCAGAGGCTCCGCGTCCGCATGATATAGCTGCTTGCGAAAGCTACCGAATAGCGGACGAGAATGTTAAGCAATTCTGCGGGATCGACAAGACCGTTTTTGGAAGTTTTGGACTCGGAGTCAAAGCTGAAGATATGGCGCTCACAGTAATGAGTGATCGCCGTCGCGGTCTCCAACAGATGGTAGATGACCGTTATATGTCCGCGAAGCACCGGCAAGTCTTCATCAAGCGTTTCGACGTTCGAGTCGGAAATATAGGTGTCGTAGCGCGATTGAAGATTGTGAAACATCTGCTCGAGATTGCGGAGCCGCTCCTCGCTGACCGGATCGGGAATCCAATCGGCATAATTTTCGACATGCTGGTTTTGGACGGTATGAAGAAACTTGCTTTCTTCAGCCAGATTGAGAAAAGCGGTGGCGAGATACACTACCGTCTCTTCGGGGGAGGCGACCTTCTGTCTGGGCCGGTTAGAGACAAGTTGTCCCTCGAGAATCTCGTCACCAAATCTCTCCAGGTTGGGCGCGGAATCGGGAATCTCTAGTCCCAACTCCCCAGCCCGACGAACCAAGGTTTTCAGGCTCTCGGAAAGAACAGAGCAGGTAAAAGAAAGCGCCTCATCGGTGGCGGCCGCAAAATCGTTGTCGATGGGAAGCAGGCAGTATTGGGGTAAAAAATGGATGATGTGAATCAGGATGTAACTGACATTGGAAAAAAGCTTTATGGGAGCAACGGTCTGACGGAGGGGGTACCAGAGTTTGTTATGCTTCGCTCCGTAGACATCCAACAGCTCCTCTATCTTTGTAGATTCTGAGAGGAGGTCGGCAAGGAGCGGGCGGGTGAAGCACTTGTCAGACGAGGCGCTCCTGGTCACGTACACGGCGAGGGTTATCAAGCCCCTCATTCTCCGGTTCAGGTGTGCGCGGAAGGCCTCGTCGGACAAGGTTTCATGGGCTCTCATGCTGTGAGTCACTCAACTCATGCGGAGACTAGCCTGACGCTTTGTTCAGGCGGTCCATCTGGTCAACGCTCAACTGAACATCCAGCGCGCCCAGATCCTCCGAAAGATGCACCGGCTTGCTGACCGCAACGAGCGGTATGACAGGCGGATCGCTCTGCAGCATCCACGCGAGCACCACCTGGTTGGGTGTTGCACCCAACTCTTCGGCCACCACGTTCAGAGTAGCCAGTCTGGCGTCGCTATCCTGTCCCGAATATTGATCCTGCGGCTTGCGGTCGTCGCGTGTGTATGAACCGCTTAACAGGGGAGAA
>CAZHXC010000207.1:0-4372 GCA_964536145.1 uncultured Spirochaetales bacterium
ATTCCTACTTTGCGGATCATCTCAACCGCTTTCTCCCAGCGGGCTTCACTGTCCAGGAAGGTGTGGAGCTTAAGCACTTCGGTTATCTGGGCGCCAACCGTCATGACCGGGTTGAGGGCGGTCATCGGTTCCTGAAAAATCATCCCGATTTCGTTGCCGGAAACCTTTCGCCGCTGGTGAGGTTCGGCCTTCAGGAGGTCTTTCCCTTTAAAGAAGATCTCACCACCCTCTATTCTCCCAGGCGGGATAGGGACCAGGTTCATGATGGAAAAGGCCGTTACCGATTTTCCACATCCCGATTCACCGACAAGACCCAGGACTTCGCTCGATGAAAGCGAAAATGAAACGTCGTCGACTGCACGTACGAGTCCTTCTTCGGTATGAAAATATGTCTTGAGCCCCCTGACCTCGAGCAGTGGGGTGTTTGAGGTTGTGCCGGGCATCAGTTCTTCACCTTGTATGTAACGTTCTTGAGTTTGGGATCCAGGGCATCTCTCAGGGAATCACCGAAGATATTCAGAGCAACCAAAAAGAAAAACATAAAGACGGTAGCTGCTATCATATTCTGCCAGTGGTTGGCCATAAGCTCGAGCTTTGACTCATCTATCATGTTGCCCCATGAGGGAACGCCGATAACCGAAAGCCCGAGGAACGCGAGAAGCACTTCGGATTTTATCACTCCCACGTAGTTGAGGATGAACCTGACGATTACAAAGTGAAACAGGTTGGGCATGATATGTTTGAAGATGATTCTTGCGTCTCCTGCTCCGAGACAACGTGCGGCAAGCACGTACTCGTATTCCCTGGCCTGCATAAACGACCCGCGGATCACCCGCGCAAGTCCCACCCACCCGGTGATTGCGAACGCCAGGGCTATGATAAAAAAGGTTCTCCCCATTATCTGGACAAGGCTCATGATGATGAGGAGTGCCGGTATTGCGATTACGACGCTCATAATATACATAGCAACGTCATCCACAAAGCCACCGTAGTATCCGGACAATGAACCGACAACAATAGACATCGGAATCATGAGAAGCCCGGCGGCGGCGCCGAGGAAGAGTGATATTCTCGTTCCCATGATGACACGGGCAAAGACGTCGCGTCCAAAATTGTCTGTGCCGAATATGTGCTGCCATGATTGAAACGGCGCTATGTACCGGTCGTCGAGTTGGAACTCCGTGGCGGCGGTGTGGAGGCCGAATACGTTGAAGTTGCCGGCAATAGCCAGCACCACGTAAACCATCAGCACCCAAAAGGCCACCATGGCAAGGCGGTTCCGCTTCAGTCTGAGTACGGAGAGTTGAAGAGGGCTTTTGCCGACATAGACGTTTGGTTTTTTGCCGTCCGGCGTGCGCGCGGTTTCAGCTTGTGTCATTACTGTTGAGCTCATTTTTCCTCCTAACTCAATCTCACCCGCGGATCAACGAGGGCGTAGAGGATATCTGTAATCAGCATGAACGTGACAAAGAAGAGGGTGAACACCAGAATTGTTGCTTTGAGAACGGGATAGTCGTAACTCGCGATTGAGTTCACCATGAGGTCGCCAATTCCCGGTATGCTGAAAAACCGCTCGAGAAGCAACGCCCCGGTCAACAGAAACGGAATCTGCATGACAACATAGGTGAGGATTGGAATCATGCCGTTGCGGAGTATGTGCTTAACCATAATGTCCCTCGATCCGAGACCCTTCGCCTTGGCAGTGCGCACATAGTCTTTGTGGGCCTCCTCGAGTAGGGTGGTCCTGAAAAAGCGGATATCGTACCCGACCGCCACCAGACACCAGAGTATCCACGGCAGGAGGAGATACCGGATTGCCCCGATGCCGCGGACCCATCCCGATATGGGAAAGAGCCCGAGCCTGTATGCGAGAAACTGCTGCCCTAGCATGATGAGCACGAGCATGGAAATCGACATCCCGATAACCGAGAAAACCGTGAGAGATCTGTCGAGCCAACTTCCACGGTAGTAGGCTGCCAGCGATGCCAAGGTGAGTGATATCACTATTTCAAAGAAGAATGCAGGAAAGGTAAGCTTTGCCGAATTGGGCACATGACGTTTGATCAGTGTTGTAACCGGCAGCTTTCTCGTTTCCGACTTGCCGAAATCAAAGGTCACCATCTGCTTGACCATATCGAAGTACTGTACGATCAACGGGCGGTCGAGCCCGTATTTGGCTCTGTACCGGTCGATCTGTTCTGCGGTCCTGGCCTTTGCCGGCAGTATGTTGTACAGGTATTTTTCCTGACCTCCAATGACGTTGAAAATCAGGAAGAACACCAGTGCAACGCCCAGTATTATCGGAATAACGTGTAACAACCTACGGATGATGTAGTTTATCATGAGAGACCTCGCAAGGATTTAGCGACAGTATACCGGAGCATATGCAAAAAGTACCCCGGCCCTTCCGGGCCGGGGTTTTGATGTCGCTTGAAAAAAGCTCTTTTGCGCTACTGAGCTTTGCGCATCTCGACATCGATATCGATGTACTTGGAGTACCCGGCGCCGATGTCGCGGAACACTCTGGTTTTGAGCCAGGGGTTTTCCAGAGCATATGAAAGTCTGTGAACGCCCATGATCCAGCAGACGTCTTCGGCCGCCATCTGTGCGGCTTCCGCGTATATCTTATTCCTCTCAGGGCTCTGCTGCATGAAAGCGCCCTGTTCGTAGAGCTCGTTGAACCTCGGGTTGTCGTAGTTGGCCGCGTTCGGGCCCGGCGCTTCGTTGGGTCCGTAGTTCAGCTGGAGGAAGTTCTGCGCATCCGGATAGTCTGCGCCCCAGGCGATACCTCCGATCTCTACCTCTTTGTTATCGATGCGTTCGAGGAAGGTTGGCCAGTCACCCGCTACGGCCTCCACCTTGATGCCGATCTGGCTCATGTTCTCAATGAAGAACTCGACCATCTGCCGGTGGGTAGCACTCTGTGTGGAATACATCTGGTACTTGAAGGTTGGGAGGCCTCTTCCGTTGGGATAGCCCGCTTCGGCGAGAAGCCGTTTTGCCTTGGCAAGATCATGAGTGGCATAGGGGTTCTTGTAATCAGGATCATACCCCCCCAATCCCGGAGGAATAAGCGTCTGCGCGTTTGTAGCGGTGTTGTTGTAGAAAATTTCCAGAGCCTTCTCGTGGTCATAGGCTAGAGACATCGCCTGCCTCAGCTTCTTGTTCTGACCGAGGACGGGATGTTCCATATTAAAGAAGTTGTAGGTGACATCGAGAGTAGGATTGATATCGAGGGTGATACCTTTAGCTACCATTTCGTCGGTCAGCTCGTTGTTGATGACGGTGCTGTCAAAATTGTCCTTTGGAATCGAGCTGAAATCGAGCTCACCATTTAAGAACTTGAGCCACTGTACCGAGCTTTCCTCGATGACATTCCACACGACGGTATTGCAGAAGGGAAGCTCCTTCCCGGCGTACTCGTTGAGGATGGCGGAGCCTAATTTCTCTCTCACCATGGGGCCTGCTTTGGAAGCGGCGGGAAACTTCATGCCTTTCCATTCGGGATTGGCCCGCAACACGTGCTTTGTCCCCGGAATAGAATCTGCATGATCGTAGAAGTAGGCGCCGGTGCCGATGGGATAGTTCTTCCACTCATCACCGTAGGTGTCGAGAAGCTCCTGAGGAACCGGGTAGGTGAAAGACATCCCAAAGGTGTACAGAATCTGCGGATAGGGCTTTGTCAAGGTCAGCTCGATGGTGTAATCGTCAAGAGCCTTGAACCCTTCAACTTCCTGAGAATAATCGGCGCCGTTGGCCGCCCATTCGTCGAGGCCTTTAATGTAGCCTTCGTAGAGCCACCATCCGCCGGATTCGGTTTCCGGATCAGCAAGCCGCTTTACTGAGAGCACAAAGTCCTTTGCCATTACCGTGCGGCCTCTACCGTTCGGGAATACCTCGAACAACGGGTCGTAATAATGGATGTCGTCGTGCATTTCGATTGTGTAGGTCAGGCCATCGGCGGAGACTTCCGGCATCGATTTTGCTACCGCGGGTCTCAGAACATAGGTGTCGGCGAGGTATTCATAGGCGAAAAGAGCTTCCGCGATATCGCCGTACACTTGATGCGTGTACAGGTCCGTCATGTCTGCCGGATCAAACGGCTGCAGTTTGGCAATGACGTAGCGGTTGAGCGTCTTGTCAGCCATTGCCGCACCTTCTGCTCCTCCTTCAGCAAAAGCAAATGCTGCTGAAAGGCAGATGAGTGACAGAACCAGGATGAGTTTTTTCATATCATCCACTCCTTAAATTGGTATGTAGTTCATATTAGGCGCTGATCAGGGCCACGTCAAGAAATATATATGTGCGATCAAGAAAACTTGCGGGTATTTGGTGGCGGCCCGGGAAAAGAACCAGAGCACCGTCTTCGGAT
>CAZHXC010000207.1:4382-6431 GCA_964536145.1 uncultured Spirochaetales bacterium
AACGTGAGCGCGAAGCAAAAAAAATAGCCGGATATATATTTGTGTGTTGTTTCGCTGGTGAGGCCGGCGGGGCTTCATTCCTTTCTGGTAAAAGGTACCTCAAGAAAATCAGCGAGCCTCATACCGCAGGTTTGCAACGCAGCGGCATCCGTCGATGAATCAAGCTGCAATTCTTTGTCCTTGAACGTTATTGATAAGCTGGTCAATTGACGGCGTCTGACGGTGAGAAAACCGTGTGCATCTATCCGGCTGCGCTCCGGCTGAATGCGGTTATCCGATGCAGATTTGGAGCTATCGTCTTCACCGGATGAATCAGTGCCCTTCAGCAGGTCAATCTTCCTGAATATGATTTCTTCAATTTCCGAATACCGGTATCTCTTTTGCCATACCGTGAGCATAAACAAATCCCTTCGTATTGTGAGGCGCGAAGATGATCGGTCAAGAATCATCTTCCAGGAATACGCGGCGCTCAGAAGTGTTAGCAATGCCAGGCACAGAAAAAAAACAGTGCCGGCCAGGTCCTTTCCGGTGAAATCGGTAGCAGGATCGACACCTACGATCATGGCCGTCACTAGCACAAAAAAAAGCAGCAGCGACATGATCCTGCGGCGGGGACTTGTGGCAAGAACGAGACGGTCCGGCCCGTCATCCCGGAGCTTTTTGGTGGCCGAAAGCGGAATCACAGGGGCGTGGGGTTGAAGCACGCAAAATGATGACCGGATGAATGCTCCTCCAACGGCGGTACGTTCTCACGGCACACCGTAACGCAACGAGGGCACCTTGGGTGAAAGGTGCAACCCGGCGGCGGGCTGATAGGGCTTGGTACATCGCCCTCGAGAATTATTTCTTCCCTGTGAATATCGGGATCAGGAACCGGGACCGCCGAGAGAAGTGAAACAGTATAGGGATGCCGGGCACGGTTTATTATCTCGTCATACGATGAGATCTCGACAATTCTCCCCAGATACATAACCGCTATTCTGTCGGCGGCATATTGTACCACGCTCAAGTCGTGGGCGATGAATATGAGCGTGAGTCCAAAGTCCTCCTGGAGCGATATGAGAAGATTGAGAATCTGTGCCTGGATAGACACATCGAGGGCCGACACCGGCTCATCGCAGACAATGATTTCGGGAACCACCGAAAGGGCGCGGGCGATACCTATCCGCTGGCGCTGACCTCCTGAAAACTCGTGAGGGTAACGTTCGGCGGCACGCGATGGAAGTCCCACCCTGTCAAGAAGCTCATGGACCCACCTGTCGAGCTCCCTTCCTCTCTTTGTCCTGAACTCACGTGGACCCTCGCCAACGATGTCCTTGACCAGCATCCTCGGGTTAAGAGACGCCCAAGGGTCCTGAAACACTATCTGGATCTTCTGACGAATCTTTTTGAGCGCCGCCGGGGGCATTGAAAAAATGTCCACAGATTTTGCGAGAGGGACGAGCTCTCTGTGTTTTTTTCGTATTTCGCTCCGATGGTTGAGTCGTTGCCGGGCGCTGTTTTCTTCCGCCAGTTGCTTCTCGATTGCGGTAATATTATCATCAATTTCGATAACACGTTTCATTTTCTGCGGATCCGCTTCAAGAAAAGCCCGGCCGCCGTCCGGTTCATAGAGCCGGAGGAGGCAACGTCCTACGGTGGTTTTGCCGCAACCTGATTCGCCCACCAGGCCAAGTGTCTCGCCCTTGTATAGATCGAAGCTCACACCGTCGACAGCCTTGAGCGGCAACTTCTTTGTGGAAAACGCGCTTGCTTTTACTTCAAAAGTTTTGGTCAAGTTGCTGACAGTAAGCAGCGGGCCGCCGTCTCTTTCATTCGCCATACAGGTAGCACCTCACCATGTGTTTTTCATCGATCCGCAGATAGGGAGGTTCTTTGGCCGTACATTTTTCCATCACCTTTGAGCACCTGGGAGCAAAACGGCATCCGGTGGGAAACGCCCGAGGGTCCGGCAGTGAACCGTGGATAACGGTCAACGGATTACGTTCTCCCTGAGCGTGGCGTTTGTGCATACCGAGCTTGGGAACCGAGCCGAGAAGTCCCTGGGTA
>CAZHXC010000208.1:0-6424 GCA_964536145.1 uncultured Spirochaetales bacterium
GCCGGTGAAGCCCGCGTGTTTTGAGAAGCTCCTGAACTCGATTGCCACCTCTTTAGCGCCTTCAACTTCAAATATGGAGTGAGGGAGAGAATCGTCGCGGATAAAGGTCTCATAGGCCGCGTCAAAAAGGATGAGCGCCTTGCGCTCCCTTGCATAGTCGACCCATGCTTTTAGCTTGCTTTTGTCCGCCGTTGCGCCTGTCGGGTTGTTTGGAAAACAGAGGTAGATGAGGTCAACAGGTTCGTTCGACGGTACCGGTATGAAGTCATTCTCCTCTGTGGCTTCGAGATAGACGAGTCCCTCGTACCGGCCATTGGCGGCCTTACCCGTTCTTCCCGCCATGACATTTGTATCAACATATACCGGGTATACAGGATCAGGCACTGCAATCCTGATCGAAGAATCGAAGAGTTCCTGAATGTTGCCCGTATCGCATTTCGCGCCGTCTGAAACATGGATCTCGTCAGCGGAAATATCGACTCCTCTCGCCGCAAAATCGTTTTCTGCAATGGCTTTCCTCAGGAACTCGTACCCTTGTTCCGGTCCGTAACCTCGGAAGCTTTCGTCTTTTGCCATCTCATCTACGGCCCCATGAAACGCCTTGATACAGGCATCAGGAAGCGCCCTCGTGACATCGCCTATTCCGAGTTTGATAATATCCGCACCGGGATTCTTCGCGGTATAGGCACAGATCCGCTGATTGATGTCTGTAAACAAATAGCCGGCTTTGAGTTTGAGAAAGTTTTCGTTGATTCTAATCATGAGCTCCTCATTGCACGAGAGATTTTGGCCATTATACCTGGAAGAAATAGAGGTTTCTACATCTATTTTGTTGCGGTAAGAAAGGCCACCGGTTTTTTCCAGGGAAGCGGTTTTCCCGCCACCCAGGAGGAGAGCTCTGTTTTTATCATGTCAATTTCCTCAGCACGCAAGTACCGTGCAATGGTGGACGCGTACGCTGATTCCCCGGTTACGTTGAACCAGCGGCGGAGGTCTTCCTGTGAGATCACCCTGGATTCTTCAAAATAATGCAGCTCTGTTTGCACCTTTGTATACCCCGCCTGCTTCAGTTCTGCAACAAGATCGCTCTCATCCCAATCGGTAAGCCCGGGCGCGCCGCCCGGCGAATAGACCTCGTCTTCCGCGCGCCTGAACTTCTCGAAAAGTGGAGCGTCCGGTAATTGGTCGGCGAGATACTCAGACAGCCGCTGAGCACGCCGGGGTATGGTTTCGGCAAATGCGAGACGGCCGCCGGAGACCATCAGCTCGCGGATACGGAGCAGCATGTCATCTCTACCGGAGTTCCTGAGGAATACGTTCATCCCGATGACTGCTTCAAAACGCGCGCTTTCCCCGGTGAGTTTGTTCAAAGCCCGGTCAGGCGGACCATCTTCGAATACGGGGCGTTCCGGTTCGGGAACCTTCCCCGCAAAGTGTTCAAGGGTTCGCCGGTTACCCGGCTCTTCAACTACGCCCCAAACACCGCCTTCGGGTGCGCGGCGGAAAGCCTCCCACAACAGCAGTCCGTTGTCCGCGTGAAGCACCAGCACCCGGTGGTGCCGGGCGATATGCAGGAGGGAAAACAAGTGGTCCCGCAATTCGCCCAACACCTCACTCTTTCTCGATGAGATGCGCGCGAGCCATCGTTCCCGCCCTCTGTTATCCGGGGAGTAGGTGAGTATCTCTTCCTGAGTGTCCGACACCCAGGAGGCAAGCTGGGTCTCCCTTCTCTTGAGTATCGTTTCACGAACCTTTCCCTCGTACCCAATCCCTGAAGGTTCATAAAAGATCCTTCCTTTGAGATTCTCAGGCAGGTACTGCTGAGCCACCCAGTGATCGGTGTAGGCGTGAGGATAGAGGTACCCCTCACCGTGGCCAAAGCTGTTCTTGTCCCGGTTTGCATCTTTGAGGTGGGAGGGAACCTCTTCCGCGGCCTCGTTTCTCACGGCTTCAAGGGCATCAAAAAAACCGAGCGTGGAGTTGGATTTGGGCGTCGTCGCCAGATAGAGCGCGGCTTGCGTGAGGTGAAACTGTCCTTCCGGCATGCCAACCCGGTCAAAAGCGGACGCTGCAGCCTGCACCACCGGTAGAGCCATCGGATCTGCAAGACCGACATCTTCTGAGGCGAGAATGAGCATTCGTCTGAAGATGTAGTGTGGATCTTCACCGGAATGTACCATACGCGCCATCCAATAGAGAGCCGCATCGGGGTCCGAGCCTCTGAGCGATTTGATGAAGGCGCTGATGGTGTCAAAATGATAATCGCCCTCTTTGTCATACAGGACCGCTTTACGTTGAATGCTCTCCTCCGCGGTTTCCAGCGTGACCCTTATCTCTTCACTCTTGTCGGGAGGCGGGAACTCCACCGGTGTCGTTTCCACCGCCAGCTCGAGGGCGTTGAGGAGACTTCTCGCATCACCGGCGGAGATCCGGACAAGGTGTTCGAGTGCCTCTTCGTCGATACGTACGTTGTACTCTCCGTACCCCCTCTCTGAATCGCTTAGGG
Organism: uncultured Spirochaetales bacterium; assembly: GCA_964536145.1. Taxonomy (GTDB): domain Bacteria; phylum Spirochaetota; class Spirochaetia; order ARS1246; family ARS1246; genus JAFGHN01. The sequence continues at coordinate 2,507 of CAZHXC010000208.1, forward strand.
CGGAACGGGCAATTGCCTTGAGATCCGCCGCCTCCAGCGGCTGCAGCTGAAACACCCGGCTCCGGCTGACAAGCGCAGAGATCACTTCGAAATACGGATTTTGCGTTGTTGCTCCAATGAGAACTACGGTCCCGTTTTCAACCCAGGGCAGAAGTGCGTCCTGTTGGGCTTTATTCCAGCGGTGAACCTCGTCCACAAAGAGGATGGTCCGTTTCCCCCGCAGGGTTCTTCTTTCTTTAGCCTCTTCGATTGCTATGCGCAGATCTTTGACACCGGAAAGCACGGCATTCATCGTGACAAAGGCGCTCGCCGTGGTATTTGCTATTACCCGGGCAAGTGTAGTTTTTCCGGTTCCAGGCGGACCGTAAAAAATAAGCGAGGAAAGCTGGTCCGCCTGGATCATCCGCCGCAGCAGCCGGCCGGGACCGACTATGTGGTCTTGTCCAAAGAACTCATCGATGGTTCTCGGGCGCATCCTGAAGGCGAGGGGCTGCCCGTCTGAGTACGTTGCCTGATCAAAGAGATCCATTGGAGCTTGTATTGTACCGCAAAAAAGAAAGCGGTGCATACCGTAAGCCGGCAGCACCGCTTTGGGAGCAGAAAGAAATATCTAACTATTTCTTTTCCTTGTCTCCGTAGGAGGTCTGTCCGCTGAAAGCGGCCTTGAGCTCGGCAACACTTTTTGCCTTGCGCAGGTTACCCATTCTTGTCTCTTCGATCTCATGGAGCTTCTGGACGTTTGTGAGTACGTCTTCGAGCTTGTCCGCGGGAAACTTGACCGCACCGTTTTCATCCATGTGGATGATTTCACCCGGTGACACATCCATGCCTGCGATATGAACAGGTACCTGTACCGCCTGGATCTGCATGGCACCGTGCCCCGCACAGACACCGCTCGTCATATATTGGAAACCCATCTCGCGTATTTCATCGATGTCCCTGGAAGGTCCGTTTGTCAGGCCGCCGACACAGCCGATAGCCTTGAGCGCCGTGGTCATATTGCCGCCTGAAAGGCCCACTTTGTTGGCGATCTCAGGGGGAAATTTCTGCTCGAACACGAATATGGTCGGTTTTCCGAGCTTTTCCATCTCTGCGAGAACATCCATCAAACCCAGTCCGCCCTTGAACTCGGGATCGGGCACGCTGTATACACAGGTCACAGCATAGCCGACAACAGGCCCCATTTCGGTATACCAATTTTCATACCAGGCATTGTAGAGGCTGAGGCAGGTAGGAGCGCCCGAGTAGGTTGCTACGACATTGGTGATCGATGGAGTGTCATATTTCTTCAATTCTTCCATCATCTGGACATCAGTCATGTTTGTCTCCTTTTGCATTACTTCAATGGATAGTAGAACATATCAAAACCTGACGCAATAGGCGGATTTGACGGGGCCGCCCGCCGCAACCCCTGCGGCTGTTTGAGGTTGCGTTGGGCCAGGACAGCCGCACTAATGAGCTAATCCCTGAACAGTTCGACCACTTCTTCCGGGCTTTGTGACTCTTTGAGCAACCTGCAGAATGATTGGGACTGGGTGAGCCTCGCGATCTCGGCAAGTGCTTCGATATGAGGTCCCGACTGATCGGGAGGAGCAAGCATGCAGAAAAACAAGGTAGAAGACTCTCCGTCGATCGCGTCAAAATCTATGCCGCCGGGGGCGATACCGATAGCGAGAGTCAGGGAAGTAACATGCGGGGTCTTGCAGTGTGGCACCGCTATGCCTTTTTCAAGACCCGTGCTGCCTAAGCTTTCACGCTGCATGAGAGCGTCAAAAACCGGACCGGATTCTTCCGATTCTATTTTTTTTGCGTTCACGAGCACCTCAGTGAGCTCTCGAAGCACTCCGGTTTTCGTATTCGATTCAAGCGGTATCTTAATTACGTCGGGTGTAATCAAATCGATCAATGCCATCAATTCCCCCTATTGCGATTCAAAGAGATCCCAGACACGGTCTTCATCTTTCACAACCAGTACCGAACAATTTACGCTGCGCATCGCTCTTTCGGCTTCATCGTAAATCTCGTCCCGTCTGCTTCGAATCCTCGAGATCTTCCCCATTACAAGCAAGTCGATATCATGTTCTTCGCTGATACGCCTGATCTCCTGATGTATGCTGCCGCTTCTCTTAATGACTTCAACCGATACACCACGAGTCCGGCCGAGGCTCTGAACGTGTTGCAAGTATTTGTCGGCATCAAGCTCGATATCACGTTGATATTCGGCCTGTTCCTCTTTTAAGAAGATGCGTGTTTTGACCAAATCGTTCAAGGCCCTGGTGTTGATCACGTAGAGCGCTTCAAGACGCGCACCGGTGAGCTCGGTGAGGAGAACCGCGTACTGCGCGGCGGCGACGGACTCTTCGGTCCCATCTACGTAGACGAGAATATTACGTATCAGTCCTGCCATGTTTTTTCTTCTCCTTATTTTCGAGCCTGGATTTTACCATCTTCATGAGAACAAACATATCCCTGTCGTTCTCCTCCAGGCGGTCCTGAATGCCTTTCACCGTTTCCTGCAATTCAGGTATGGCGATTTTCTCGAGGGCATTGACCTTTCGGATGGTTTTCTTCACCTCTGCGGCAAGACGCATGATCGATATCTTGAGCTCTGCGAGCTTGCCGATAATCTCAAGAGCATCGGTAAAACGTTGGAGAGCAACATCAACCCAGAAGCTTGTGTTCATCGGTGAAAAATAGGGTGGTTTGCTGGAAAACTCCGTTGCGACCACCGGGAGCTGTACGCCCATGACACGCCGCTGGGTGATCGATATCGATGATTCGATATCCACCGCCTTCCCCACCGAACGTACCGAAAGACGACCCATCCGGAGCACCGTCTCCTCGAGGTCGTGGTATGCTTCGCCTAGGGCCGTGGATACTCTCCGTTCGTAATCCACCGCCTGATCCACCAGATTCAACAGCTCGATGATCAGTATGTTCCGCTTCTGATCGAGAAGCTCATAACCGAGCTCGGCAAAGCTCAGCTCCTTGCGGAGGTTCATGAGGTTTGTCTTTGTAGGCGCTACATTACGCACCGCCATAGTGCTCCTCCAGCTCTTCTTCGGTCATTCTATGCAGCTCTTCGGCGGGGAGTTTGCTCAACGCTTTCCAACCGAGCTCCAGTGTCTCTTCGATAGTTCTGTTTTCGTTAGCGCCTTGAGAGACAAAGTTGCGCTCGAAATACTCGCCAAACTCCAGATACTGCGTGTCAAGCGGTGTAAGTTCCTCCTCGCCGATAACCGAAGCGAGGTTTCTCACATCCTTGACATAGCTGTATGCGGCAAAGAGCTGGCTTGCCAGATGCGGGTGATCATCCCTTGTCATGCCTTTGCCGATACCGTCTTTCATCAAGCGCGAAAGCGAGGGGAGACCTGCAACCGGCGGATAGATTCCCCTGGCGTTCATCTCGCGTTCGAATACGATCTGACCCTCGGTGATGTATCCGGTCAAATCCGGGATGGGATGTGAGATATCATCGTTGGGCATGGTGAGAACCGGAATCTGGGTGATCGAACCTGCGTAGCCTTTGAGCATTCCTGAACGTTCGTAGAGCTCTGCAAGATCGGAATAGAGATATCCCGGGTACCCTTTCCGCGAAGGAATTTCCCCTCTGATTGTTGAGATTTCCCGGAGAGATTCGCAGTAGTTGGACATGTCCGCCATGATGACGAGCACGTGCATGTCATGCTCAAAGGCAAGGTGCTCCGCTAAGGTGAGCGCCGTTCTTGGTGTTATAATCCGTTCGATGGAAGGGTCATCGGCAAGCGAGAGAAACAACGCAACTTTTTCCAATACTCCCGATTCTTCAAAGGAGCGCTGGAAGAAGCGGGCTACATCGTGTTTTACCCCCATTGCGGCAAATACCACCGCAAAGTCGGACTCCGCGCCACCAGCCCCGGTCGGTACGTCATCCGCTGC
>CAZHXC010000209.1:0-6412 GCA_964536145.1 uncultured Spirochaetales bacterium
CAATCTCCTGATCTTTTCCTTTGCATATCCGGTGTCTACGAGGCCGTATTTCGATCTCTCGTTACCGAGAACGATGTTTTCTGTAACGCTCATGATCGGGATGAGCATGAAGTGTTGATGTACCATACCGATACCGCAGGCAAGAGCGTCTGAAGGCCGCTTTATCTCAGTTTCGCGGCCACGTATCGATATCTTCCCTTCGTCCGGCGTGTAGAGGCCATAGAGGATATTCATCAAGGTGGATTTTCCGGCGCCGTTCTCTCCAAGCAGGCTGTGTATTTCGCCTTTTCTCAGTGCAAAGTCGATGTGATCGTTTGCGAGAACACCCGGGAATGACTTCACGATCCCTTTCAGCGTGAGTATCTCATTGTTCACCGCACCGTCGGTTTCGGGCACGCCGTCCTCCGTATCGGGTTGATCGAAAAAAATGCAGGAGTGATCGGGTGCAATCACTCCTGCGATAGTATCATTGGCTGCTATTACTCCGGCCGGTGCTAGAGCGTTACACCGGTCTTGAGAGACCCGTCAGCGAGTTTTTCCAGGATCTCATCCAGCCTTTCTTTTACCTCTGCCGGTACTTTCTCCGCCGCGTCGTGGAACGGTGCATACGCCACACCGTCGTTTGCCGCATTGCCTACGTAGATCCCACCTTCCCAGGTGGATTTGAAATGGGACTCCAGCGCATCATACACCGCGTTATCCACCCGTTTCATCGCGCTGGTGAGAAGATAGGGGGCTGGACCTCCGCCCATGGTAGTGTAGTACTCATCCTGATCCACACCGATGCCGTACACTTCCTTTTCCATCGCGGCGACAATCGCACCGCTTCCTGTCGGACCACCGGCACCAAAGATCACGTCTGCTCCGTCGGCTATCTGAGCTTCCGCCGCGGCCTTGCCTCTGTCGGGAGCGGTAAACGAATCGATATAGACCCCTAACACTTTGATGTCGGGATTAATATGTTTCGCGCCGCTCTCATACCCTTTTCTAAACTTGATAACAGGGGGAATTTCTATACCGCCCACAAACCCGATCACGCCGCTTTCACTCATCATCGCTGCCAGTGCGCCGGCGATAAAACCCGACTGATCCTCGGCAAACTGAATGCCCAAGGTGTTGTCGAGCGGATTCTCATAGAACTGATCGACACCAACGAAGTTTACATCCCCATATTCCTGAGCCATCTTGTAGGTGGCGTCGGTTATCAAGAATCCGACGGTGATGATGACTTCATACCCTTCCTCGGCAAAGGTCCGGATATTTTTTTCATAGTCTGTAGGTTGCTGGGTTTCAATGTAGTCCGCCTGAAAATCGAAATCTTCGGCGGCACGCATCATACCCTCATAGGCAAACTGGTTGAAGGTCTTGTCATCAACTTTCCCGACATCCGTAACAAGACCAACTTTTGCTTCGGCCGCTTCCTCTTCTTTCGAGCATCCGATTGCAAAAAGTGAAAAAACCAAGAGCAGAACGAGCAGTTTTTTCATGTACGCTACTCCTCCATTTATAATATGAAAGCATTGTAGATGGCGGAATTTGATCGGTCAATACTTCGGGTACTCCCTGTTGTTCCACACACACTTTAATGGTACGTTGATCAAAGAATGGCAAGAGTTGTATTGAAAAAGCATATTATCAACCGGGAGTGGTGCAAGGGGTGCGGTATCTGCGTCGAGTTCTGCCCAAAACAGGTGCTCGAGCTCGATAACGAGGAGAAAGTCATCGTCGTAAACCCTGAAGCGTGCATATGTTGTCGAATGTGTGAGTACAGGTGCCCTGATCTCGCTATTGAAGTGCAAGTGCAAGAGGGAGAGCGATGAGTGGTACCATGAAGTTTCTACAGGGTAACGAGGTTTGCGTTGAAGCCGCGCTCTACGCCGGTTTGAACTTCTTTGCGGGGTATCCGATAACGCCGTCAACCGAAATTGCCGAACAGTTTTCGGTTAGGCTCCCGCAAACGGGTGGAAAGTTCCTCCAAATGGAGGATGAAATTGCATCGATGTGCGCTATCATTGGAGCCTCTCTCACCGGCAGTAAGGTGATGACCGCCACCAGCGGCCCCGGGTTTTCTCTGATGCAGGAGCCTTTAGGATATGCGGTCATGACCGAAATCCCCTGCGTCATAGTCAACATACAGCGCGGCGGACCGTCCACCGGTAATCCAACCCATGTCAGCCAGGGGGACGTCAACCAGGCACGCTGGGGCACCCACGGCGAACATTCTATTGTTGTGCTTACCGCGTCGAACAACCAGGATGTTTTCGCCATGACCGTTGAGGCGTTCAACCTTTCGGAAACCTATAGAACACCGGTTATCGTATTGCTCGATGAGGTTGTCGGTCACACGCGAGAAGGGATCGTTGTCCCGGAGCCCGGGGAGATTCCTCTTGTTGAACGGTTGAAGACCGCGGTAAAAGGGGGGGTGGATTACCATCCATACCTTCCCAGGGAGGATGGAAGGCTCCCGATGTCCGATTTTGGCGGCGTCCATCGGTACAACGTCACCGGGCTCTACCACGACATGTGGGGGTTTCCATCGAATAACCCGCAGGTGGTCCACGGCCTTCTCAGACACCTGGTAGACAAAATCGAAAACCACACGAATCAAATAGCCCGCTACAAAGAGTTCTATCTTGATGACGCGGAATGCATCATGGTTTCCTACGGATCCTCCGCCCGGTCTGCAAGGCATCTGGTAAACTCGCGGCGTCCGCGAGGCGAAAGGCTCGGTCTTCTGGAGTTACAGACACTCTGGCCCTTTCCTGATCAGCTTGTCAGGGAAAAATGCAGCCATGCAAAGCATATCGTTGTGGTAGAGATGAACATGGGCCAGATACTCGAATCAGTCAGGGCGGCGGTAGATGATCCTTCCAAGGTGTACCTCGCTAACCGGATAGACGGTGAGCTGATCACACCGACGGACATCCGCAACATCCTACGACTGATATGGGGCAAGGGGGTATAGATGCCTGCAAAGGATTACATCAGAGACCGTTTTTTCCCTCACCTGTGGTGTCCCGGGTGCGGCCACGGCACCCTTCTGAACAATCTTCTCAGGGCCATAGAGAATCTAGGCCTCGATAAGAATGAAATTGTCATGGTCTCAGGTATCGGTTGTTCTTCCCGTATCTCAGGATATGTAGATTTCCACTCGCTTCACACGCTCCACGGCCGCGCCCTTGCTTTCGCAACGGGAGTGAAGATGAGCCGGCCGGAGCTCAACGTCATCGTGCCGATGGGTGACGGTGATGCACTGGCCATTGGCGGAAATCACTTCATCCATGCGGCACGGCGCAATATTGATCTGACGGCGATCGTGATGAACAACAGGGTGTACGGGATGACGGGGGGCCAGTACTCACCGCTGTCAGGTTACGGCACGAGCGCCACCACCGCTCCCTACTCCAACATCGACCACGACTTCGACATTGTCGAGCTCGCAACCGCAGCCGGAGCATCCTTTGTGGCGCGATGCACCACCTACCATGTGATGGAGTTGAAAAAGATAGTCGAACGGGCGATATCTCATAAAGGTTTTTCCGTGGTCGAAGTGATGTCTCAGTGTCCGACCTATTTTGGAAGAAAAAACAAGCTTGGAAGTGCCGTGGATATGCTCCAAAGCTTAAAAGAGAACACCGTTCCCGTCGGTTCCGAGAAGGCAAAAGAGCGCCCCGATCTTATAGAACGGGGGATTTTTGTGGAGAAGGAACGCCCGGAATATCAGGCGGAGTACGAGAAACTCATCGAACGCGCACAGGGGAAAAGCTGATGGAACGTGTAAGGATCGTGTTTTCCGGGGCCGGCGGCCAGGGTGTTATCACCGCCGCTATCATCCTCGCCGAGGCCGCCGTTCTCTACGAAAACCTTGTTGCCGTCCAATCGCAATCTTACGGACCGGAGGCGCGAGGCGGCGCCACTCGGAGTGATGTCATTATCTCCGGGTCTGAGATTATGTTTCCCAAAGTGATCCAGCCCAACGTGCTCGTCTGTCTCACCCAGGAATCCTACAATAAGTTTGCCGGGATCATCCGTCCCGGAGGGTTGCTGATAACAGACAGCCAACACGTAAAAACCGAGCGCAAGGTCGATGCGAGGCAAAAAGAGCTTGCGATGTATCAGGAAACCCTCGACAAAATCGGCAATCCCGTTGTCTTCAATATCTGCGTGTTGGGAGCGGTGAACCGGTTGACCGAGTTAGTGAGCCCGGAATCGATCCTCAAAGTTCTCGAGTCGAGATTCAACACCGAGATTTTCGAGGTGAACAAAAAAGCGCTCAACCTTGGGCTCGAGCTTGCAGAAACGCTTGCGTGAGCCGAGCCGCTCGGCCGTGCCCGAGAGGAAGATGCGGCTATTCCCACTCGATAGTCGCGGGCGGTTTTGAGGAAACATCGTAGACTACCCGGCCTATCTGCCGCACACTGTTGGTGATTCTCGAGGAGATTTCCAACAGCTCGTTCATGTCAAACGGATACACATCCGCAGTCATACCGTCCCGTGAAATAATGGCACGCATCGCCACCACGTACCCGTAATTACGCGAATCCCCGGTCACTCCTACCGACCGGATAGGCAAGAGCACGCAAAAGGCCTGCCAGATCTCATCGTAGAGATTTCTCCGCCTCAATTCATCGATAAAAATCGCATCTACTTCCTGTAGAATCCCGCATTTTTCAGCCGTCACTTCTCCCAGGATCCTCACCGCCAAACCGGGACCGGGGAACGGATGCCGGCCCACCGTGTGTACCGGGAGCCCAAGCAGCGCACCCAATTCCCGCACCTCGTCCTTGTAGAGTCTGGCCAGTGGTTCGAGTAACTTGCCGCTCTCCCGTTTTTTTTCAACGAGAGGAGAGCGGACGTTGTGGTGGGATTTGATAACCCGGGCCTTCTTACCTATGCCTTTCCCGGATTCGATCATGTCGGTATACAGGGTCCCCTGAGCGAGCATGGCGTCGGTGACGTTTCTCGTCGCAATCTCCCGCTCCTGGATCGAGATAAACAGGTCACCGATGATGCTGCGTTTCTCCTCCGGGTCGGTAATGCCCGACAACGCAGACAAAAACTCATCCTCCGCGTCTATCACATACAGGTTCTGCGCGCCCAAAGAGTAGAGGTTTTTCTCCACCTCCGCAGTTTCATCTTTCCGCATCAGCCCCGTATCAATGTACATCAGATGTACCTGCTGTGGGTCGAGAGCCTTGAGAAGCAGCGCCGCGACAACAGTCGAATCTACCCCACCGGAAACGAGGGAGAGCACCTTGGCGCCGTCCACCCGGCTGCGAAGCGATTGAGATTCCTCTTCTATGAAGTTTTCTATCGACCACTCCGGCCGGGCGCCGCATATTCCCACCGCAAAGTTCTCGAGAATCCTATTCCCGTACTCGCAGTGGGTTACTTCCGGATGGAACTGAATGCCGTACAGTTCCTTACTTTCGTGTTTCGCCGCCGCAACGTAGCTATCTGAGGTTCCGATGAGGGCAAAGGCTTCAGGCAGCTGTTCAATACTGTCGCCGTGACTCATCCAGGAGATGAAGCCGTCTTTCACTCCGCTGAAAAGCGGGGATGATGAGGCAAACTGCACAGGAGATCTGCCGAACTCCCGTCTCTCCCTCGGTTCCACTTTCCCTCCGTGATTGTGGATGAGCAGGTGAAAACCGTAACAGATGCCCAAAACGGGTATTCCCGCATCGAGGATTTCAGTGTGTAAGGCCGGCGCTTCTTTCTCGTACACCCCCCAGGGTGAACCCGAAAGGATTATCCCCTTTGCCTCCGCGGGTAGCCCGTCGGCAAAGTCGGATTCACCGGGGACCACTTCAGTGTATACGCCTATTTCGCGGATACGACGGCTTATGAGTTGAGTTGTCTGGCTTCCAAAATCGAATATGAGAATTGTGTCCATCTCAAATGCTTTACCGGCTCCAGATTTCTTTTCTGATTATTGTCTGATCCCTCTGATATCCGACGGAGACAATGTCCACAGAGGTTTCTGTATAATCTTCTATGAATTGTATGTAATCCTTCGCAGGCTGCGGAAGATCTGCAAAGTTTTGAATCCCGGATATCGGCATTTTCCAGCCTTTGAATTTCCTTGTCACCGGTCTGGCCCTTGCAAGTGTTTTTGACGACGCGGGAAAGTCGGCTATCTCGCGCCCGTCGCAGGAATAGGCGACGCAAGCGGTAACCTCTTCCATTTCGTCATACACATCGAGGTGTGTGAGCACCAGGGAATCTATCGAGTTGGCCCTACACGCGTACTTGAGCGCAACGAGATCGAGGTAGCCGCACCGCCGCGGTCTTCCGGTGGTGACGCCGTATTCTCTCCCGAGCTCTCGCACTACCCGCTCGAGCTCCCCGTCGCGTTCGTCTGAAAACTCGCTTGGGAACGGACCGTTTCCCACCCTCGTAGAGTACGCCT
>CAZHXC010000210.1:0-2558 GCA_964536145.1 uncultured Spirochaetales bacterium
ATCGGAGGCGGAACCGGGAGCGGATTTGCTCCCAAAACCTGACGATGTCCCGGTAAACGCCGGTACGCCTACGGTTGTGGGGCACAGCGAGAACCACATGCCCGCGTTCGTCGAAGAATCTCAAGCGTTGCCTGAGGAGCCTGAAAACGAAGAACCGCGCGTGGAGTTCAAAACCACCGTCACGCCAAAGAAGGTTGAGAAATACCTCGGTAACAGGAGATTCCAGGATGATCTGGTCTACAATGACAACCACCCGGGGCTTGCACACGGTCTTGCGTGGACCGAAACCGGCGGCACTCTTCTTCCTATCGAAGTAGCAACCATTGAAGGTCACGGCGACCTTATTCTTACAGGCAGCCTTGGTGATGTGATGAAGGAGAGCGCCAGAACCGCTCTCTCGTTTATCCGCGGTCACTACAGGAGATTCAATCTTCCGCGGGATTTTCAAAAGGATATGGACGTCCACATACATGTGCCTGAAGGGGCCATTCCAAAGGACGGTCCGTCCGCCGGAATCACAATCGCTGCAGCGCTGGTGTCCGCGTTCACCGGCACCCCTATCCTCACCGGATATGCGATGACCGGTGAGATCACCCTCACCGGCAGGTTGCTTGCCATTGGCGGTGTCAAGGAGAAGGTACTCGCGGCGCACAGAAACAAGATGCAAAAAGTGCTGATTCCCGCATCAAATAGAAAAGACACCGACGAGCTCCCGCGGGAGGTGAAGTCCCAAATAGAGTTCGTATACGCGGACACCGCTCTCGATGCTCTGCTGATGTTGTTCCCCGAACCTTTCGGCACGCGATAGTACACGCGCTTTGGCACGAGTGATACGTCACTCCGGCTCGGAATTGCTGCCTCCCGCTTGATATCTTTGAATAAATATGCTAAAAAAGTGCATATTTTTACATTTATGAACCGACTATTTCTGGAGGTACTATGGGCGTAAATCTCAAGGGCAGGTCTCTCCTCACATTGATAGATTTTTCTGCCGCTGAAATCGGCTATCTGCTGGAGTCTGCGGCACAGCTGAAGGCAGAGAGCAGACGCGGCAAGGTGAAGATGTATTTTCAGGGGAAAACTCTCGCGCTGCTGTTCGAAAAACGTTCAACAAGAACACGCTGCGCCTTTGAGACCGCGTTTGGAGAATCCGGAGGGCATCCTGTGTTCTTGTCCACCCAGGATATTCAATTGGGCGCGAAAGAGAGCGTGGAAGACACCGCAAGGGTCCTCGGCAGGATGTTCAGCTGCATCCAGTACAGAGGTTTCGAACAGAAAACCGTTGTGGCTCTTGCCGAATACTCGAGGGTGCCGGTATACAACGGACTCACCGACTCTTTCCATCCTACCCAGGCGTTGGCTGATCTGCTTACCGTGCAGGAGGCAAGCGGCGGTCTCGAGGGCAGGAAACTCTGCTACTGTGGTGACGGCAGAAACAACGTCGCCGCATCACTCATCGTCGCGTGCGCGAAATTGGGCGTGCGCTTGACCATAGCCGCGCCCAAAGAGCTCAAGCCTGACGACGGGCTGTTGGAGCGGGCAAAACTGTGGGCCGCTGAGTCCGGAGCCGAAATACGGGTTGAATCGGATCCCGCCATCGCAGTGGAATCCGCGGATGTTATCTACACCGATGTATGGACCTCAATGGGAGAGGAATCAAAGGCGGCACAGCGCAAAAAACTTCTCACACCGTATCAGGTGAATAGCGAGCTCATGGCGGCAGCCGGAAATCCCGATGTGAAGTTCATGCACTGCCTTCCGGCCGTCAAAGGCCAGGAGGTGACCGCGGAGGTAATCGACGGCCCCCAATCTCTCGCATGGGAGCAGGCGGAAAACAGAAAACACACCATCAAAGCGATACTCCTCGCCACGCTGTGAGAATACTGCGGGCAGGCAAACCATGATTTTGTGCTTGTTTTAACCGAACGATCCCGATATACTACTATTTGGTCACATCGAAAAACCCACGGTTCGTACGAGCGTCAAGAACGTAAGTCATAACACCATAGGTTTTTCGTATGTGCGGGATGCCAAAGTTACGATTTATAGAGGCGCCCATTTGTAAGACAGGGGGATACTCCATTGAAAAAGATAGTTATTATTAGCCTTGTATTACTGTTTTTCCTCGGCGGTTTCTCTTTCGCGCAGGAAACCGACTATGAACCATCCGATATGTTCGTAAAAACCATGCCGATCACCAAAATCTACACCCATAAGCTCGGATACAAAGTGGTGTATTTGAAGACCGATCTGAACTTTGCGGAGTTTTACGTTCCATTAGAGTGGTTCGATGTTGCCGGCCAAAAGGCGGTGATAGTAAAAGGTGTGGATCCGGCATTCCCATACTTTTCGATTTTCTGGAAAGAGGGAGCGTTTCATTCAGTCAAGTTATACGTGAGAAGAGATCTACAGCATCCGAGCTGGGGCACACTGACAGAGTCGAATGTCCAAGAAAAATTCAATATCGATGTGGAATATGTGGAAATACCGAATCCGGTTTGAAGAATGGATTAATGAATTTTTGGATTGAAGGATAAAGCTTATTGAATTACTTATAT
>CAZHXC010000210.1:2568-6391 GCA_964536145.1 uncultured Spirochaetales bacterium
GAGCTCGAGTTCTGAGAGAAACCATCGAGCGTATACAAAGGGCCATCCGGGAAGAACGCCTCGACGGATGGCTTTTTTATAACTTCAGGAACCGGGATGAGCTTGCGCTAAGAACGCTCCGCATTCCGGGCAATGCAATCAGTACAAGAGGTTGGTTCTACTTCATACCCGCGACCGGTGCGCCTGAGAAGTATCTCCACCGGATTGAGAGCGGCGCACTTGATCATCTTCCCGGGATGAGCTTTTACTATTCAACGCAAGCACAGCTCCGCAGCTGCCTCGAGCGCCTGTCGGGCTTCAGAGTTGCAGCGCAATACTCACCGGAGCTTGCCATCATATCCTACCTTGACCACGGTATGGCGCAAAACCTCGAGCGCGCGGGGATCACGCTTGTCTCCTCCGCCGGACTCATCCAGCGTATCGAAAGCCTGCTCGACCACGAGATGATACAGAGCCATGAGGCCGCCGCAGAACACCTCTACGGGATTGTCAAAACGGTTTGGGAGAGAATCTGTGCCGATTTTCCTGCAAAGACACTCAGTGAAGGTGAGGTTCAGAGCTGGATAGTGAAAGAGTTTTCCGGGCGGGGATTGGAAACAGATCATCCGCCGATTGTTGCCGCCGGTGCCCACAGCGGAAATCCCCATTACGCACCGGAAAACGGAGGCGCGCCCTTAAAGAAAGGAGAGGTCTTACAGCTCGATCTCTGGGCAAAAAAACCGGGCGGCATATATGCCGATATTTCGTGGGTTGGCGTCCTTGCGGATGAAGTTCCACCCGTGGTGGCTCGCGTTTTCTCAGCCGTAGCTTCCGCCCGGGACGGGTGTATCGACTTTATCAACTCCCGGTTATCACAGAACCGGCAGGTGGAGGGACGCGAAGTCGACACACACGCTCGCCGTATTCTCGAGGAGCACGGCTACGGCGGATGTATACAACACAGGACAGGACATTCCATAGACACGGCGAGCCATGGCGCCGGGGTAAATCTCGACGCATCGGAGTTTCCGGATCCGAGAAAACTCATCGAGGGCGCCTGTTTTTCTGTCGAGCCGGGTATTTATCTTGACGCCTTTGGTGTTCGAACCGAGATAAATGCGTATATTCAAAACAAGAAGGCCGTAGTTTCAGGCGGCGAGCCGCAACAGCAAATTCTTACTCTTTAGATTGAGGCTTCAATGCAACATATCGATACTCCCCGCAACATTCTGGAATTTATAACGAGCTATCAAGTCTTTGCGATAATTGGTCATGAGGAACCCGACGGTGATTGCCTCTCTTCGCAAATTGCGCTTGCAGGTTTTATACAGAGGCTCGGGAAGAAAGCCCGCTGCTATTCGGCGGGTCCGTTTGTCCGTCCCGAAGTTCAACAGCTGGCGAAGGAGATTTCGGTTTCCGCGCTCGAATCACCGGAGGCGGTGATTATTGTCGATTGTTCTACCCTCGACAGAGTGGGGCATTACAAGGAAGAGATACCGGGCTTTCCAACCGGTGTGATAGATCATCACTCATCAGGTATTCCTTTCGGCGATGTACGTTATATCGAGCCCAAGGCTCCTTCAACCACCTATCTCATACAGAAGGTCATGGAGGAAGCCGGCGAAGCCCCAAATCAGCGTGAAGCCGAGCTTCTTCTCTTTGGTCTCTGTACCGACACCGGCTTCTTCAGACATCTCGGCGGCGGTTCGCAGGAGATATTTGGCGCGGTCTCCAGACTCGTGGCTGCGGGTGCGTCTCCCAACTCTGTGTTCTATCGTATGTTCGGCAACCGTACATTCGGTTCGAGAAAACTGCTTGGAAGGCTTCTCGACAGGACACAGCCGCGGTACGACGGCAGGCTCCTTGTCACCTGGGAAACCGGCGATGACCTTTCTGAGTTTGGCAAGCAGCAACGTGATTCCGAATCGCTCTACCAGCTTTTGCAGATGGTGCACGGATGCGATGTCATCATTCTCGTTCGTCAGGAGGATGAAGCTTCCTGCTCGGTAGGGCTCAGGTCAACCGGCAACGTAGACGTCGGGAAGATAGCACAGAGCTTTGGCGGCGGCGGTCATCACGGCGCCGCAGGTTACGAGCGTCCCGGCGATGTGCATGATGTTGTCCGCGAGATTGTCGATTTTTTCAAGCCGATAGTGGGATAGACGCCGCGACGGCGGTTGAGTGTCGGCGCAGCGGCGGCAGCGTATGAGTCTCGGCGCCGCGGCGACAGCTTTTTGTAAATATATGTAAATGACCACCCTTTCTCAGGCGTATTCCTCATTTGCTCGTGGCACGGTCCTTGCTTTCAGAAGCAACCACGGGAGGGAATCCAAAAATGAGGAAGCAGTATGGAAAGAGACCCCTATTCCGATCTCACCCGCGATGTGCTGACGCTCAGAGGGACCGCAGAAGGCCGGAAGTCGCTTGTCGAAAAGATATCCGGAATCGTATATGAATATCCGAGAAGACATCTCCGGTGGGATGATGACGATTCCGGAGATTTCTTCTGCATGTTCTATCCAAAGATCGAAGGCTTGATAGAGAGGTTTGCCTATTCGGGGAAACCGTTCGAAGCGTATCTCATCTCGAGCATCCGCTGGCAACTCAAAACATTTGCAAAGAAACGGGCAATACAACGTGCCGAGGAGAGGGCTGTAAAGGACGAATCTGATTTCTGGCAGACCTGCACCTTGGACGAGCACGAAGTACCCGGTGAGACCGTACATGCGGCCATGGTGAAGGACAAGAGTCACATCTATTCGCCTGAGGTTTCACGCACACTCAAGATAGAGGGAGAAGGAAAGATAACCGACCCCGCCTGGGCGAAGCGTTTTCTGTACCTGATACTGCGTAATGTCGCCTTTGTAGATGATTCACTCATGGAACATGCGGCCAAACTCTCCGGTTACGATGTACAGTTCATTCTCGGATGTGCGACAGAACTGAGAGAGCGGCTGCTGGAGAAGAGAAAACGTTTCGCAGCGCTTCGTGAGAAGAGAAACGCGTTGCACGTCCGGATACTGCAGTTGAATGACCTGCTGTCTGATGAGACCGATGAAGAGCGGATAGCGTCATATGAAAAACAACTTGCATCGGCACGAAACCGGGCGAACAGGCTAAACAGTACTATTCGTTCCGCGCCTGTGGTTCCCACTCACAAGGACATCGCTGAAGTCCTCGGTATGTCAAAAGGCTCTGTTGACTCGGGGCTCTACTACCTGAACAAGGCATTTGAGGGCCTGCAGCGCAACTGAGAGCTGAGAGCATTGGCATTTGAGCCCGCCCCACGGTATATTGGGATAGTGGAAATCGTACTTGCATCAGGCAACAGCAACAAGAAGTTTGAAATCGAACGGCTTCTTCCAACCCACACGGTCTTATCACCGGAAGAACGCGGGATCAGGTTCGAATACGAAGAGACAGGCTCGACGTTTTTGGAGAATGCCCTGGGGAAGGCACGCCATCTGCACAAACTCACAGGTGACGCGGTCATCGCTGATGACTCCGGGCTCTGCGTCCCGGCGCTCGACGGTGAACCCGGTGTCTTTTCCGCCCGTTACGGCTCTCTGGAAGCGGAGTCCAAACTAACGGATGCCGACAGGAACGCATATCTTCTCAAGAATATGGCCGGTGTCGAGGACCGCCGCGCTTTTTTTGTTTGCGCGATGGTTCTCGTGCTTGGTGAATACCGGTTTTATGTTGCTCAGGAGACGGTCAACGGCGAGATAACCCACTCGCCCCGGGGAAACGGAGGTTTTGGTTACGATCCGCTTTTCTATATTCCTGGCCTGGGCAAAACCGCGGCGGAACTGAGTCCTCAGGAAAAGAACCGCATTTCTCACCG
>CAZHXC010000211.1:0-6380 GCA_964536145.1 uncultured Spirochaetales bacterium
AGCCTCGGCCCGCTCGGAAAGATTTTGTATCTCTGATAACGACAGCAGGGCCGTACTGAGGGATGTCTCATAGTTGTTGGAACGTGCCTTGACGTCCCCGTGCTGTACCAGTATTTCATCAACCAAGTCCATGGCGGAAAGTCTGTCGGTTACCGTTTGAAGCTCGGCGATATCCGTGAGTCCCTTCGTTTCCCGCGGCTGCGGCCTACGGATATACACGAACTCCTTCAAAGCTCTGTAGTCCGATGCCGCCGCCCAGGCGGCGGCCGAAAAAACACAATCTTCATGGTACTTCAGCGGCGGGAATTGGATGTTCCCATTGCTGAGTAGGTCTATACGAGCGAGCATCCCGGTGACTACAGGAATATCCACCGCGACCTCCGCCACTTCGGCCAGATTCGTTTCAGGTCCTATAGCCATGAAACGCCGCAGGTATGGTATGGGACATAGGCGTTTCCAACGGTCAAGAAAACCGTGACCGCCAAACACGACATCTGCATTGTAGTGTTTAGCCGTGCTTATAAGAGAAGCACACGCATGAGGGGCCAAGGCATCGTCAGCATCGAGAAAGGTCACATACTCTGCGTCCAACCGGTCTAATGCCAGGTTTCTCGCTGCCGCCACGCCCTCTCCATGAGCGCGGAGCATTATCCAGCCCGGATGGGAACAGTATTCCGCGGCAATGTCCGTTGATCCGTCTGTGCTACCGTCATCCACGAGGATGATTTGAGCGGGCGGCGCTGTCTGCATAAGAATGGAATCAAGGGAAACGGAAAGTGTTTTCACTTCATTTCTAAACGGTACAATAACTGCAAGGGGCCCGTTTGTTCTCATTACTGTGCGTTTGTCCTGAGAAGGCCCCGCGATTGCAGCAGATCAATAATCTCTACACACTCTTTGTACATCTGAGATCCGATCAGTTCGATCAACAACCGCGCGACCGGCTCCTCAAACTTCAGGTCCATGCGATCAAAATGCTCAAAAAAGGGTGAGATTGTCTCAAGGATGTCCAGAATATCTTCGCCGTCTTGCACAAAAGCCGCCATTGCCCGGCCAAGAAGATAACGCAGGTGCTGTTCGTAGAGCACGTCGTAGTAATCGAGACGCGAATAGCTACGGAAAAGCTGTTCGATCATTTTCCTGGTCAGTATGTTGTCTTGAAAGAGACGGAGATCCAGGCGGCCGCTCATCGAAGGGTTTTGCCCGTCGGTACGGACTCGATAGTGACACACCGTGTCGTTGATGGTGGAGATAGTGTTCGCCCTCAAAAGGGCTTCCGCCACAAATACGCTGTCTTGCGCTATGACGCCCTCGGGAAAACGTATGGTAAGTGAATTGATAAAATCCCGCCGGAAAATGCGTGACCAAACTGCCGGTGGTGGCGCAAAGACCTCAGGGTGATCCTCAGCGTTAACCCCGTGAAGCGGCACAGCAAGTGCGAGATCAAAGATCTCCGGCACACGCGGGCCGGCCAGTCCGGCCACTTCAAAGCGGCCACATACGATGTTGCTCTTTTCCGTCTCTATGGCATTCACAAGCCTTTCGCACGCTTCCGGTACAAGGAGGTCGTCATCGTCAAGAAACTGAAGGTACACCCCTGATGCTTGAGCCATTCCAAGATTACGCGGCCTTCCCGCCGCCCCGGAACACTGAGCAAGCTCGAGTATGCACGTATTCCCGTGTTTGTCTGCGAAGCCCCGTAGGATCGCTCGGCTTCGATCCACGGACGCGTCGTCTACGGCAATCACTTCGATCTGGCCCCTGGGCAATGTTTGATCAAGGACTGACTGTAACGTCTCTTCAAGATACGCCTCAGCGTTGTGGACCGGTATAATAAGTGATACGAGTGAGGCCTGTTCCATCTTACTCACCGTTGGACGGAGCGCTTATATTGTCACTGTACCTTACTCTGCGTGCGGCTTCATATATGTCCGGCCACACACTCAGAAGCTCACCGTGACGTTTAACATAGCCTTGAGCGATAGATAACATATGCTCAGCGTCCTGTTTCGCAGCTATGTCTACCATGAATGGCGGGAGCCCGGAACGAATGGACGCTTCGTACGTTTCTATGAGGTGCCTCACATCTTCCGCCCAATAGTACGGGGTAGATCCATACAGTGCCAGTGCCGCTTCCGCTCTTTCGATCTCGGCGGCCGCTTTCTTGAGCCATAGGTCGTGGACTGCATCACTGAACACTTGCTTCTTGCAACTACCGAGGGCCGAAAGATGAGCACCCGCGGAGCGAAGCGCGGCTTCCGGTGACAGCGGGAAGATGGGGCTTTGGGGCAGCATGTACAGCAGGAGTGTGAGAAGATCATTCGACCTGAGTTCCACTCGCCGGACATCCTCCCGGGTGAAGCTCCGCCTCACGCTCGGCTTATGGAGCACCGCTGCGGGTATGTGTGCAATACAGCCTGGAGGGTAACAGCGGGTGAGAAGCTCGCCAAAAAAACCGCTTTCAAGCCGTCCGACGGGAGCAAAAGGGGGAAGAAGCTCCCGGGTGTCGCAGCCGCAGTGTCCGGTCCTGAAAAACGGCGCGTCGGTTATCACCGGACGGTTTGTCGCCCAGCACACCGACCGGCTCTCGATAGAACGCCTGTAGACATCTTCAGATCTGAGCATCAGCTCCCGGGCTTCATCTTCCAGAAAGAGAAGCTCCCGGGGATATCCCATTCCCGAGTCGCCAAGCACGCCGGCCGTAGTGGCGACAACCTTGGGTGACAACCTGGCTACGCTGTCGATTAGCCTTGGCCAGGCGTGTTCTAAGTCAACTGCCTCTTCGGCAAGAAGTGATGATCCTAAGCATCCGGCTATTGACCTACCAAGAACCACCTCATGTGCGGCAGGAAGATCAAATCGTCTTTCTGAAGCAGAATCAAAGGCGTCTTGATCTCCGGGAAACGGAAGAAGTTTGGCGGCATTGGCCCTGGAGTCCAGGCACACTCCTTCTGCCGGATCCCGCGCCAGGGCGTATTCGCACCCTTCATCGTCATCGCTCATGACTACAGCTTCACCAATTCTCGAGAGGAGGAATGCATTTCGATTTGCGCCTGCACGAAAAGTAAAGCGTTCATCTCCAAACAATGCAAACGCCAATATGCTTTGGTCAAATGATCCCCGCGATTCCTCCAGAATGGCCTCCGCAAACCTTCGCCGCTCGGCGAGGCCAAAGTACTCGATGCGGTTTTCGTCCGACGGCCGCTCTTTTGCGCGCGCAGCAGCGCCGGTACCCCGGTCGTCGCAGATAACGATGGATAGCGGCTTACCGTTAACAGAGCCATGCTCGATAAAGCTTTCAAGCGAGGCGGCATAGGTATCCCCGGCTGCGATAATCCCAACCGCGGTGATTGAGGGAGGATTGGAAGGAAGGTCTCTCCGGGAATTTTCATCAACGGAAGTCACAGAGCGGAGGAAATCCTCTTCCGGGATCAGAAGGCCTAAGGAGATCAGTTCTTTCAATGCGTTGTGAAAGGGTTCTCCACCCACTCCGCGTGGGAACTTTTCGCCCAGCACGGCAAGGTGCTGTTCCAGGGTACGAGAGCCTGAAAGCTGCATAAGGACACTGGCGAGCCCGGAGTCTATCACCGTAGCGGACTGCGAACCTGCCGGAAGGAGATACACGTCCCTCCCGCACCGCGCGGTGCGGGAGGGACGTGCAAGATAGGACCGTTTTTCAGCTTGCCGGGGCGCCCTCAGCAAGCAGCATATCCTGTGAGGTTGATCTGGTAGTCTGAAATGTCCGGATCGTCACTCAATATATTCAAGTCGGCCGTGTAAGCCTGAAACTGATGGTAATCATCAAACTTCATACGGATAATGATGTCTTTCCAGTTCCCGGGATCGATCGCCTCCGGTAATCCCGATAAATCTGTTATGATGCTCCAGATATTGGGTGAGATGGGAGATACAGGTGTCACAATTATCCCATCCAGCGTCAGAACAGCGTCTCCATCGTTATGAATCCTTATGGTGCGGTCAGCGTAGGTGTCCCAAGAATCGACAGTACCAAAATCCACGGTGCCCGTTTGATGCGGTATCTCTATCCCGCTCTCGGTAACACGTATTTGCGGGAATGTCTCTTGCCACACTGGATAGAGGGTCACGTTTGCAGTACCTATCGGCAAGTTATTACCAAAGTCATAGACCGTCCCTCCACCACCGGGCGCAGTACTCCAACCGGATAGTATGAACCCGGTGCGCTCGAGGGGTTGAGCTGCAACATTGCCCAATACGACCGCTGTATCTGCGTTTGCATAGTAATTGAAGTCAACCGGGGCAAGGCCGCCGTCCGCATCAGTAGAGGCATAATGGACAACATAGAGCGGGCTCGCCGAACGGAAAGCGCGAACAGCGCCGACCGCTACATCGGTGGAGCCCTTGGTAAGTGCGGTCGACACTCCGGTTGAAAAACTCTTTGCCCAGGCGGCCTCGGCGGTGTCTTCGGAGGAACTCCAATAGTGCGTCAGCTCAAATGCTTCCAGGATACCCTGGAGATTTGTATACACTGAGTCTAGCTCATCCCTTGACGGGAGGAACCAGTCGTCATACCCACCAAGGAGAAGGTCCGAGCAGAGTTTGGCGCCGTAATCATCACGGCCTTGATACGGTTCATTATTGCCGTATACCGTGACAACCGCCTGGGTGTTGGTTGCTCCCCTGCCAAGTGCGGCCCCGGTCCCGCCGGCAAACGTTCCGTATCCGCCCCAAGGCTTGTTGTCCGAGCCTGCAGCAACCGGCGCCACTTCCATATACTGCCAGCCGTCGACAACCTGCCCCTGATCGTAGAACACCAGACCTCCGGCGGGACCTACCTTTCCGATCACCCCGGAGTCGGTGGTCCAGATCGCATGCAGCGTTAGGTTCTCAGCAGGCATCGCAATTGTTTGAAGCGGTTGATAGGAATCTCCCAGGCCGTCAGATTGGGTATTCCACTCAACAAAACGCTGGGTGATACCGGAAACGATGAGCGGCCCGCACAAGTTTCCAGGTGAGGAAACCTCTACGCTTGATCCGTAGGTGTATGTTCCCGAGGCCGGAGGAGATCCGGATGATGCGGTGTCCGCCAGGTATTCGACGGTGTAGTTGTTTTCGGTCCACTTGGCATACAAGGGCAGATCCGCGTCATCAGTGTATGTCGCACCTTCCGCATAGTCGGTACCAAGACCGTCGGACTGCGTGTTCCAACCGGCAAAGGTGTATCCGGTGCGAACCAGGCCGCCTGAGTTGCTCGCAAGGATCAGATCGACGCCTTCGGTCTTTGTCTGGTCATCCGGCGCCGTGCCGCCGGTCGCCTCGTTTGCGCTGTAGCTTACGGTATAGAGCTCGATCCAGTTCGCAACCAGTTCGGTGGCACCGGCAATATCCCAATCCCGCGCACTCTCCATTGCCGCGGTGTAATACTGGGTGCCGGTACCGTCGATACCGGTGTAGTACCCGTCAAAAATGGCGTTCGATTTCGCGGGAGCATCTGCCGTCGGCATTGGCGCGCCGAAGGTTGCCGTCACGCTTGTCGTGCCTCCCGCGCCACCTTCCTTGGCAAAGCTCACCGTGTAGGTATTTGCACTCCACTTGGCGTACAACAGCAGATCCGCGTCAGCAGCGTACGTCGCACCTTCTGCATAGTTGGTACCAAGACCGTCGGGCTGTGTGTTCCAACCGGCAAAGGTGTACCCGGTACGAACCAGGCTACCCGTGTTAAGAGCCAGAGTAAGATCCACGCCTTCAGTCTTTGTCTGGTTTGCAGGCGCCGTACCCCCGGTCGCCTGGTTTGCGTCATAGCTCACCGTATAGAGAGGTATCCACTTTGCGTAGAGCAACAAATCCGCGTCATCAGTATACGTTGCCCCTTCCGCGTAATCGGCGCCGTTACCGTCCGCTTGCGTATTCCACCCGGCAAAGGTGTATCCGTCGCGTACAAGGTTCCCGCTGTTGTCGGCCAGCGTCAGATCGACACCATCGGTCTTTGTCTGGCTCAAAGGTGCCGTACCGGCGGTCGCCTCGTTGACATCGTAGCTTACTGTGTAGGTAGGGAGTAGTGTCCACTTGGCGTAGAGCAACAAGTCCGCGTCATCCGTATACGTTGCTCCTTCCGCGTAATCTGCGCCGTTGCCGTCCGCTTGGGTATTCCACCCGGCAAAGGTGTATCCGTCGCGCACCAGCCCGCCGCTGTTTGCAGCTAAGGTTATGTCGCCGCCTTCAATCTTGCTCTGGACTGCGGGGACGTCACCGCCGGTCGCATCATTGGCGTCATAGGTTACCGTATACACCGCAAGGGCTATCCATTTGGCATACAACGCCAGGTCCGCGTCATCAGTATACGTTGCCCCTTCCGCGTAATCGGCGCCGTTGCCGTCCACTTGGGTATTCCACCCGGCAAA
>CAZHXC010000212.1:0-6358 GCA_964536145.1 uncultured Spirochaetales bacterium
TGTTTTTGTAATGATAATTTAATAAGCGCCAATTTAACTCATGAAAGTGGGATGATGAAGAGAAAAGGAATATTGTATCTGATCGGAATGGTGGCGGCAATTGTAGTAGTGGCTTCCGGCTGCTCGCTGTCACAGACGTCCTTTAGCGGTATCGCATCAAAGGGGCCTGTGGCCGAAGCGACGGTTACGATCTATGCGCTCGAGGCTGACGGGTCACGGGGAGAAGAGCTCGGCGCCGCGGTAACCGAATCCGACGGCACATACGTTGTATCGGCTTCAAGCGCCGCCGGTCCTATCGAGGTGGTGGTAACCGGTGGAAGCTATGAGGATGAGGCGACCGGTGCTAAGGTAACCTTGGGTGCTAACGATGAGTTGCGCACGATGGTGAGCTCGGTGGCGGATGGAGGGCAGGTAGCGGTTACCGCGCTGACCACCATTGCCGCGGCAAACGCTGCTGAAAACGCGGCCGGAGGGCTTGCACAGGCGATTGAAAACGCCAACGCCGCGGCCGCAGAGGCCTTCGGATTGGGAACCGGCTTCGACATTGTGGCGGTACAGCCGGATGATCTTACCACCGGAGGGGCCAACAACAACGCCGGAGAATACGGCGCGGTGCTTGCCGGGCTTTCTCAGGTTGCGGCCACCGAGGGACTTCCGGCCGCCGATGTCCTTGACCTCATTGCGGCAATGGCGGAGGACTTTGAAGACGGTAACTTTGACGGTACAGATGCCGCGGGCAACGCAGTCGCTACCGTAGAGTCTTTCGCGCCAAAAACCGCCGTACAGGGGCTTGAAACGGCAATTGGCGCCTTCCTGGATGGGGGTAATAACAACAGCCAGATCGACCCGGGAGACCTGGATCTGGCGATACCAACTCCATAATAACCGCGACATAGTTCAACGGAACTCAACCCGCCGGAACACCAGTTCCGGCGGGTTTTTTTGTTCATGCGCAACCGGCGGCGTATCACTCCAATTCTTTGATTATGTTCACCATCTCGATCAACGCCGCAGCGGCATCTCCACCCTTATTTCCGGCTTTTGTACCCGCACGCTCCACCGCCTGTTCAACCGAATCGGTTGTCAACACGCCAAAGGAAACAGGTATTCCGGCGTCAAGCGCGACATGAGCGACACCCTTGCTCACCTCGGCGGCTACATAATCGAAGTGAGGTGTAGCGCCCCGGATAACCGCACCGAGGGCGATAATGCCGTCATATGTGCCACTTTGAGCCATCTTCTTTGCAACGAGCGGGATTTCCCAGCTTCCCGGCACCCGGATAATGGTAATCTCCTCCTCGCTACCACCGTGCCTGATAATACAGTCAACCGCCCCTTCTACAAGCCTTTCGGTAATAAACGAATTGAAGCGGGCAACGATAATGCCGATGTGCATGCCCTCGGCAAGGATTTTGCCTTCTATTCTCCTGATTTCCATATGTACTTCTCCTTTTATTGCAGGGTGAGCTCATGTCCCATGCGGGAGGCTTTTGCCATGAGGTATGAGCGATTGTGGGCCGTGTGGGGGATCTCGATTGGAAGCCGCCGGGAAACGGTGATACCCGCGGCTTCCAAGATATGCGACTTATTCGGATTGTTCGTCATGAGCTGAATTTCGCGCACACCGATATGGCGCAGGATTGCCGCGGCCACTCCAAAGCGTCGCCCGTCGATCTGATGCCCCAACGCTACATTGGCGTCCACCGTGTCCAGCCCGCCGTCCTGCAGCGTATAAGCCTTTACTTTTTCAAAGAGACCGATACCCCGCCCTTCCTGGCGGAGATAAATAATGTAACCACCGAGACGGGCTGCTTCCCTCATCGACTGCTGCAGCTGAGCTCCGCAGTCACAACGGCTGCTCCCAAAGGCCTCTCCGGTAATGCACTCCGAATGCACCCGCACAACCGGCGGATGGGTATGCTTCCACGCAAAATCCTTTTCTGTGCTCAGCAACACCGATTCAGGATTTTCGGGATCATCGGAATGGTAGACGCGTATCATGAAGCTGCCCGCATCCGTGGGCAACTTCGCTTCCGTCGAAGGAACAAGACTAAAATCGCCGGTACAATCGCGGTAGGTAATAAGATCTTCTACCGAGATAAGCGGGAGGTCCCATCGCCGGGACATGCGCTCGAGTTCCATCCCGCGGGCCATACTCCCGTCGTCATTCAACACTTCGCAGATCACTCCACTCGGCGCACAGCCGGCAAGGCGTGCGAGGTCCACCGCCGCCTCGGTATGGCCGGGACGGGCAAAGACGCCTCCCGCACGGGCGATCAGCGGAAACAGGTGTCCGGGCCTGCGAAGGTCCGATGGACGCGACCCGGGACGAGTGATAGTTGCTACCGTTTGTGCTCGGTCGGCGGCGGATATTCCGGTTGTCGTTCCTTCAGCAGCATCCACGCTTACGGTAAATGCGGTGGCGTTGCTTTCGTTATTACGGGGTACCATGGGATGGAGATCAAGCCGCGTAGCCGTCCCTTCGTCTATCGCCTGACAGATAAGACCGCGGGCATGCACCGCCATAAAAGCCACTCTATCTGTCACCGCGTGTTCGGCGGCACAGATGATGTCGCCTTCGTTTTCCCTGTCATGAGAGTCACGTACAATGATCATCCCTCCTGAGCGGATCCGCTCCACCGCCCGCCGTGTTCGTGCAATTGCTGATTTGATAGCTTGGTATGTCTTCACTGTTCGTACCCCCATGCTGTCAGTGTTTCGACCGATAGCCGCCGGTCGGCCCCACCCTTCCCTATTCCCAACATCCGGGCCACGTATCTGCCAATGATATCTACCTCGATATTGACGCTTTCGCCCTGTCTCCGATCGGAGAGCACGGTGTTTCTCCAGGTCTGTGGAATAATATTGAGCGTTGCCAGCGGACCCTTAAGATCTGCAATGGTCAGGCTCACTCCGTCTATGGCGACAGATCCCTCACGAACGCAATAGTCCAAAAGTTCTTCCGGGATCCTGATAGTGAGGAAAGCGTTCTCCACACTTCTGACCAGGGCGGTGATCTGCGCTGTGGCATCAACGTGCCCCTGCACAAAATGCCCGCCCAACCGGGTTTTGGGAGTAACCGCTCGCTCTAGGTTCACTCGCTTTCCCGGCCCAAACCGTCCCAACGTAGTTTTCTCAAGCGTTACCGCCAATGCTTCCACAGTGAACCGTTTTCCTTCGATCCCGGTAACGGTCTGGCAGGCTCCATCGACACAGATCGAGTCTCCGACTCGCGTCTCATCAAGAACCCTCTCCGCTTCAATTGCCATGAGCCGGTAACCCGGCTTTTCGCTTATATGAGTAACAACCCCGATTTCTTCAATCAAACCGGTAAACATACCTCTCTACCTCCTCTTTTGCTCCTATCACATCTCGTACCTCGTCGAGCCAATCCACCCGGGCTCCTTCAAACGCCTGCTGATCTCCTATGCGGCGCCAGGCTATATGTGCGAAATGAACCGCGTCCTCAGGATTGTTCACACCGATATTCCCGAGCAACGGGATCCCGTGACCCATCAGAATAGGTGCAATGTATGCGGTAAACCGGTCAAAAAGTCGTGCCGAAACGAAGGAGGTGATAAGCTCACTCCCGCCCTCCACCAGAAGGGACCGGATGCCGAGCTCGCCAAGCGCAGTCAGAGCATCCGCCGGTGATACCCTCTCCGATTGATCCGGCCGGGTCACGGACAACGCCTGTACAGCCGCGCCGCATCCCAGCTTGGAGCGGTCCGGAAGAGCAACTACCTCAACGCCCCGCTCGGTCAAAGCATTGCGGCGCGTCTGCCAACCCGGATCTTCAGTGCTTACCGTGACGATTACCAACTCACTTGCACGCTCGCTTACAAGGTTAGCCGAGTCAGGTATACGCAGTTTGGAGTCGAATACGACGGCGCGGGGTTGAGGCCGGCTCCGTCCGGAACTATTCTCCGCCCGGTCGGTGAGGCGCGGATTATCGGCCAGAACCGTCCCAATGCCTACGGCTACCGCATCGTAGCTCCCGCGCAATACATGTGCCTCGCTTCGTGCCGCAGCGTCGGTGATCCATCTGCTCGCACCGCCGGCGGCGGCAATCTTTCCATCAAGAGACACCGCCGCCTTGATATGCACAAAAGGTCTGTTTAGGGCCATTGTGGTGTTGAAAACCGAATTAAAATGCCAAAAACGCGAGTCATCCCGGGCCATACACACGCGAACGCCGTTCTGCTTGAGAAAGCGGATGCCGTTCCCGCATACCCGGGGATTTGGGTCCACCTGGCCCAGGATCACCCGCTTGATACCCGCTCTCACGATTCCTGCAGTACACGGCGGCTGATGTTTCTCCGGCGCCCGGTAAGAACAGGGCTCGAGATTGCAGTAAAGCGTTGCACCGCGGGCCATATCCCCGGCAGCGGCGAGCGCCTCTGTCTCCGCGTGCTTACCGCCGTAGAAGGCATGATACCCGGTTCCGACAACCCTTCTCCGGCGTACGACCACAGCGCCGACCATCGGATTTGGCGGAACCGAATCCGCTCCCTTTTCCGCCAGTTGAAGTGTCTGATTGAGAAAATTTGCGTAGGATAATTGACTCACACCTTCCTCCCGGACCGGGGCGGGCGTGAGGTGCACGGGCATAAAAAAACCGAGCCTTTGCTCGGGTTCCATGCCGGGAGATACTCACAGGATCAAGATGAGCCGGGTGATTGCGGCGACGGCTCTACCAATGCTTCACTGGCCCCGTGGCATAGCCGCAAGGCCAAGGCTCTTACCTGTATGGGTTTTCTCCCTTCCGGACTGTACCGTCGGTACCGGAATTGCACCGGTTCAACGTCTAAAGAATAGACGCTCGCGGACTTTCACCGCCGGTGGGGAATTGCTTCATGAAGCTCACCCCGCCCCGAAAACCATCCGTAGTATGACAGGTAGGAAAGTATTGGTCAATACCGCGACGGGTTTGGTCTATGATAAGCGCCCGGCTGTGGTCTATCTCTATCTCAAGCTGAAAGACAGGAGAAAGCTTCTGAAAGGCCGCCGCGAAAAGTGTCATTTCCTGGACGCCTGTAACGGCAATTCATGCGAGCGTGCCGAAGCGGTGTACGATGACCTCTGGGCTGAAGATCCTGCCTGCTATCTGTCAGACGAAGAGAGATGAACTCTCTCTGGAAGAGTGTTTTGGCGTTGTCGAAGAGATTGTGAAATTTGGCAATCCGATTCTCATCCTGACCGGAGGTAAAAAAGTGGTGCCAACAGAAGTTCCCGCAACCGGAGCCGGGCAAATACAGCCGGCGGCAACACCGAAGCAGCCGCCGGAGCCATCGTCAACAAAGGTTGGTGAAGACCCGCCCCTAATCTCGAGCGGAGGTCTAATCCTTGTACCTGTAGCCGAGCAGGCGAAGGGCGTTGCCAACGACGAGCAGGGTGCTTCCTTCATGGAGCAGGATCGCAAGCCCGATCGATGCAAGCCCCAGTGCCGCCAGCGGTATCAGTACCGCGATCACCCCCAAAGCAAAGAAAAGATTCTGCCGGATTATCCGCGTCGCTTTTCTCCCCAGCCCCACGGCAAAGGGAATCATCGCTACATCATCAGCCATCAGCGCGACATCGGCAGTCTCCATCGCCACAGCGGTACCGCCTGCCCCCATGGCAATTCCCACCGCCGAGGCGACCATCGCCGGCGCATCGTTCACCCCATCTCCTACCATGCCGACACTCCGATACTTCGACATCAGCTCCTTCACTGCCTCTACCTTCTGCTCGGGAAGCAATTCAGGTCTGATCTCGTCTATCCCAACCTGCTCGCCGATTAACCGAGCCACCCGCTTGTTGTCGCCGGTCAGCATGATGAGGTTAGACACGCCAAGCCTTCGCAGCTTTGCCAATGCATCCTTCACGTTTTCCCGTGGCAGATCCGCAAGGGCGATCACCCCGAGGTAGTGCTCGCCTCGCTGCACAATCATCGTTGTTTTGCCTTCACGTTCCAGTCGTTCCGCCTCTTCTCCTAACTTTGCAAAGATTGAGCCGAACATCCTGAAGTTTCCGACGCGCACATCCACGCCTCCCAGCCGGGCCGTGACGCCTTTCCCCACTACCGATTGTACATCCTCTACATCACGAACCGTCACGCCTTCCTCTTCGGCCTTCCGCACTACCGCTTCTCCCAAGGGATGGCCCGAGTAGGTTTCCACAGAGGCGGCCACCGTCAGCAACTCCTTCCGGTCCGCCGCCTCGTAGTGGACTACATCTGTAACCGTCGGGACGCCTTTCGTTATGGTCCCGGTTTTGTCCAGGGCGAGGGCTTCGATTTTTCCAAGCGCTTCGAGATGGGCGCCGCTTTTGACCAGCACGCCGGCATGTCCGGCGCGGGCGATAGCTGCCAAAACCG
>CAZHXC010000213.1:0-6302 GCA_964536145.1 uncultured Spirochaetales bacterium
CTGACGGTTCACAGCGATGACGCCGTCCACGAGGCCGTGGAGATCAACCCGACGATCTACCCGATTCTCTCGCACGCAAAGGCTGCGGGTTTTCCCAAGGTAGAGGTGGACCCCGATGGTGTTCAGCGCCGGCTCGATCTTCTTTACAAATATGAGGGCTCGTTCATTCCTCAGCTTGGTTTGGCCGGTCTGCTCGATTGGCTGGGGAATCCTGATATCGATCTATACGCCAACAGAGCTGTATTGCGAAACGCAAACCACCCTGACAAGGGCGAAATCGACATAAAGATACCGCTCTCGAGCGATGAGAAGTTTCTCATCAACTGGCCGAGAAAAAAATTCGAAGAGAGCTTCAGGCAGATTTCCTATTACAACCTCATCTATCACGATGAACTCGAGGACGACCTCTACAACAACCTGCAAATAATGGAAAATGAGGGGTATCTCTCGTTCTATACCGGCGGGTTCCCCCTCTTTGACCTGTACAACGAGATCATGGCGCTTGAAGACGAATTGCTTTCAGGCGGCGATCTTTCGCTGATACAAGACTACAAAGAAACCCGTGAGTATTTCTTTGAAGAGTTGAAGAACTTCCTCGAGGGCTCCGCGGAAGACGATATCATCGCCGAATACCAGGCCCTCATCGATTCGGGGCGGTACGGTGATGAGGATATCGTGAGCATCAATGAGCTTATGGACTACACCGGTGAGGTGTTTACCGCAACCCGCGGTATTCTCGATGATCTGCTGGAGGTCCGTACGCGTCTGGCTACAGAGTTGCCGGGGACATTTGTGGTCATCGGTTATACCGGCACCTCGACAACCGATATCGGTGTGAACCCCTTCCAGGAGGAGTACAAAAACGTCGGTACTCACGCATCGGTTGTAAACACCATTCTTGCGGGAGAGTTTCTCGACGATATTCCGTGGTGGTACTCGTTTCTAATCGGCTTTGTCATCAGCCTGATTGTTGCGGTGGTTCTGCAGAGACTGCAGCCGCTTCTCTCCATCATCGTTGGAGTCGGCTTCATCCTGATTGTCCTCGTCGCCGGATATCTCATATTCAGATTCTCCGGCGTGTACATTCAGCTGGTTACCCCAAGCGTATTCGTGTTCCTCACTTTTCTTTCTTTGAGCGTCATCAAGTTCATCCAGACTGAAAATGAGAAGAGCTTTGTGAGAAACGCGTTTTCCCACTACCTTTCGAATGACGTCATCTCCGAGCTCATGCAGAACCCCGACCGTCTCAACTTGGGTGGTGAAAAGAAGTATATCACCGCGATGTTTACGGATGTCAGGGGTTTTTCTTCCATATCCGAAAAGCTGGACCCACAGGATCTGGTTACCCTGCTAAACGAATATCTTACCGCGATGAGTGACACCGTTCTCAAACAACGGGGAACTATCGATAAGTACGAAGGTGATGCTATCATCTCGTTTTTCGGTGCACCTGTAGAATATACGGACCACGCGGAGCGGGCGTGCTATGCGGCTGTGAAAATGAAGAGCCTGGAAGTCACTCTCAACGAAAGGTTTTTGTCACAAGAAATGAGTCCTGCTCCGCTTGTCACCAGGATCGGTATCAATACCGGTGACATGGTGGTCGGTAACATGGGAACGCAGCAAAAGATGGACTATACGATAATGGGCAACTCGGTCAATCTCGCAGCGCGTCTCGAAGGTGTCAACAAGCAGTACGGGACCTGGATCCTGATTTCGGAGCCGACCTACCGGGAGCTCGGTGAGGGATATGCGGTGCGGAAACTTGACCGCGTCCGTGTTGTCGGTATCGGCGAGCCGATCCGGTTGTACGAGCTTATCGATAAAACTGTTTTCACTCCAAAGGAAAAACTCGAGATCCTGGCGATTTTTGACGAAGCGCTCGAGCTCTTCGAGCAGAGGGAGTGGGAAAAGGCGAAGAAACCTTTCCAGGAAATCCTGAAGATTGACCCTGAAGACGGCCCGGCAAAAACCTACATCACCAGGTGCGACAAGTTTCTTGATAGCCCACCTGCCGAGAAGTGGGACGGGGTGTTTAATCTAACGGAGAAGTAGACGGCCCGGTACCGCAGGCGTTGATCATCTGTGCCGCTTTGGCAGCACTATTGAAAAGATGCTCCCCTCGCCTTCCTCACTTTTGACAGATACGTGCCCTCCGTGAGATGTAGCGATGTGTTTGACTATGGAGAGGCCAAGACCGGTACCGCCGAGTTCCCTGCTCCGGCCCTTGTCTACCCGGTAGAAACGCTCGAATATCCGCTCGAGATGTTCTTGCGGAATCCCGACTCCCTGGTCTCTTACGCTGATCGTAACCGCGTCGTCTTCGCTCTCGACAGAAATCGTCACTACCCCGTCCTCATCGGAGTATTTCAGGGCGTTGTCCACAAGGTTAGCAACCGCCTGCTCGAGCAACACCCGGTTCGCCTCGATGGTCTCATCCTGCGGAGACTCTACCGCAAGCTCAATACCGTTCTCTTTCGCGCGCTGCTCAAATATCGTGGCAACACCGCGTACCAACTCACCAACGTCACAGAGCACGAGCTCCGGTGATGGCGCAGATCCTTTCTCGAGACGGGAAATGGTCAGCAGATCCTCCACTATTGCACTCAATCTGTCTACGTGATGAAGCACGATGTTCAGAAAGGATTTCGAGGTTGCCGCTTCATAGTCACCTTCCAACAGCGTCTCGACATACCCTTTTACCGCGGTAATAGGTGTTTTCAGCTCGTGAGAGACGTTCGCCACAAAATCCCGTCTCACCCGTTCGAGCTCTTTCAGCCGGCTCACATCGTTCAGCACCAGCACGATTCGCAGTTCGTCCTCTCCGGCACCCCGAATCACCGAACCGTGTACCTGAAGGTAGCGCTCATTTCCGCGAAAGTGCTCTATTTCACTCTCAATTCTCCCGTCCCCGGCTCTGACTTTCTGTGCGATATCGTGCAGCACGCTGTTTCTGAACACAAGCAAAAGGTCTTTGCCTATGGCATCATCGAATTCCGTCAGCCGGCGTGCGGATTCGTTCATTTCCCGTATTACGAGCTTTGTATCAAGCACGATAACGGCCTCTTCCATGCCGCCAAAGACCGCCTCTAACTCATCGCGCTGCCTTGAAACCTCATTAATCCTGGTATGCAAATCGTCCGCGAGATTGGAAATCGTGTTAGCCACCTCTTTGAGAGCCGGCGGCCTGCGGACCATCGGTCTAAAAGTGAGGTTTCCCTTGGCATATTCCTGCACCGCGTTGTGTATAATATGGAGCGAATCGTTTACTCTGCGAATTGAGAGGAATCCCAGCATTGTCAGCAGAATGAGTATCACCGCGCCGGCTAAGCCGATTCGGGTATAGGCGCCCTCGAGGTCCAATCTGAGGGACCTGAATGGGGTAGCGGTGCGGAGTACGATCTGCTCTCCGCCCAGCCGAAAAGGAGGCAACGCCAGATACACTAGATTCCGGTTCAACGTACTGCTGTATCTTATGGATATCCCGGTGCGCCCGCGGTAAGCCTCGACGATTTCCGGTCTGTTGCCGTGGTTATCAAGCTGCTCAGGGTTGGCCTGGGAATCACCGAGCACTATCCCGTTCGCATCTACAACAGTTATCCTTACATGTTCGGTGCCCGCATTGTTACAGAATGAGTCAATGTCTGAATAGGATTGCTGTTGTACGATGTTCTTGAGTAATTCCGCACCGTTCTCGAGATCTGCCGTAATACGTTCAAAAAAAATCGACCTTACGACGGTCCCGCCATAGATGCCGATGCTCACGATGGCCAGCACAAGGATGGCTACAAAGAGTGGAAAGTACTTATAGAGCGGCTTCACGTGGAATCAGCCCTCATCTTATATCCGACACCACGGATAGTTGCAATTTGCTTTCCGTAATCACCCAGCTTTTTTCTGATCCCGAGGATCTGGACATCAACCGAACGCTCGGTGACCGGATAGTCTTCTCCCTTCACCGCTGTAATTATCTGGCTTCTCGAAAACACCCAACCGGGATTGGATGCGAGAAATGAAAGGATGAGAAACTCGGTGGCGGAAAGGTCAACGAGTTTGCCGTCACAGTATACCTCGTGCTTCCCCGGATCTATCTCTATTCCATGAATCCTGATTTTATCATTTTCTACCTGTATTCTTTCATTTCGCAAACGACGGAGAGCGGTCTTTACCCGCGCGACAACGACCTTCGGGCTGAATGGTTTGGTGATATAGTCGTCCGCTCCGGCTTCCAACCCTGACACAATATCTGAATCCTCGGTCTTTGCCGTCAACATGATCACCGGTATATCCTTCAGCGTTTCATTCGCCTTCATCTCCCGGCATACAGCAAAACCATCCATTCCCGGCAGCATCAGATCCAGGATCACCAGGTCAGGCGGTTCTTCGAGCAAAGCCGCCATACCCTCTTCGCCGGTGGTTACACCACGAGTCCGGTAACCCGCCTTGCGCAAGTTGAAGGAGATAAGGTTGAGTATGTCCCGTTCATCTTCAACAATAAGAACCGTCTCATACGCCACTTTACGTACCTCTTCAGTTACTTAAGATTGAGCTCCTGATGTTCCCCGGTTACGATGTAACATATCCATTCACTTATGTTGGTTACCTGATCCCCAAGCCGTTCAAGAAAGCGACTGATAAACAGAAAGGCCGTCGCCTGTGGAATATACTTCGCGTCCTGCATCATATAGGTGAGGCATTCGCGCATGACCTGTTCATGGAGCTCGTCGATTTCGTCGTCCATAGCGGCAACTTCTATCGCTTTCTGCTGGTCACTGTTCATAAACGCCGTCAACACTTCATGAAGCATCTGTATTGCACGCTCAGCCATACGAGGCATATCGATAAGCTTTTTCATGTATGTTTCACCCACGAGCTTTAGCGCATTTTTGGCGATATGTACCGCATGG
The DNA here is from genome assembly GCA_964536145.1 of uncultured Spirochaetales bacterium. Lineage (GTDB taxonomy): Bacteria > Spirochaetota > Spirochaetia > ARS1246 > ARS1246 > JAFGHN01. Next base: position 4,908 of record CAZHXC010000213.1, read on the forward strand.
TCTCCCATTCGCTCGAGCTGCGCGACGATTTTCAACGTCCCAATCAGCCCGCGTAAATCACCTGCCACGGGTTGTTCGGTAGCGATAAGAATGATGCATTGGTCCTGTATGCTCAGCTCCATCTTATTGATCGCATCATCATTGTCTATGACTTTGTTGGCGAGTTCAGCATCCCGATTCTTGAGCGCTGAAACCGCTGACCTGATAGCTTCTTCAACGAGGGTGCCCATTCTCAGCACTTCCTGATTGATCTCGTTCAAACTGTCCAGGTATTGCTGGCGTATTTCCAAGTTTTTCATGTATACCTCATTTCCGGCACGTTGCGCTGCCGGATTACGCGGTCTCAGGCCACCAACAAAATGATAGCATGTGCCAAAGTGTCAAACAATTGTTAAGTGTATGTTAGTATTCGAAGGGTTTATTAAAAAATTAACAGAAACTTAGGTATTTCCACCGGGCACATCGAAAAACCCACATTTCGTACGAGCAGCAAGAACGCAAGTCATTACACAATAGGGGTTTTTCGTATGTGCGGGATGCCAAAGCAACGGTTTATAGAGGTGTCCTATGTAAAAAAAAGGAGCATGCGATGTTATTTAACCGGTATAAAACTCCCGGGCCGGCACATTTTTCCTATCTCATTGGCGACGACGCGACGGCGGTGGTCATCGATCCGAAGCGCGACATAGACGAGTATATCGAGGATGCTGTGTACGCGGGATATCGGATTACGCAAATCTTCGAGACCCATCGGAACGAAGACTACCTCATCGGCTCAACGGTATTGGCCGAAAGGACCGGCGCGGAGATATGGCACGCTGACGGTGAGCTCGACTACCGTTACGGTGAGAGTGCAGAAGACGGGCAAACCTGGCAGATCGGAAAAAGAAAACTGAAAGCAGTCTCGACCCCGGGACATACGCCCGGTTCGATGAGTTACATCTTGTACGATCCGGCGGGAGAGCCGTGGATGGTATTCACCGGAGACGCGCTGTTCGCCGGTGATACCGGCAGGGTCGACCTTCTCGGCGAAGACCGGATAGGTGAGATGGCGCGAATGCTCTACGATTCGATTTTTGAGACAATTCTCCCTCTCGGCGACGGTGTGTTGGTCTGTCCCGCCCACGGCTCCGGCTCGGTCTGCGGGAGCGGTATAACCGACAGAGAATGGACCACCATCGGCCTCGAGAAGAAACTCAACCCCAACCTGCAGGTATCTGACAGGGAGGAGTTCATAGACAAAGTAAGCAAGAAGCTTCCGAGACCACCATATTTCAGAGCGATGGAAAAACGCAACCTGGAGCAAACGGCTTCCCCGGACACCCTCCCCTTGCCCCTTCCGCTCGAGCCGGAATCATTCGAGGACCGTAGCCGGGACGCCGTCATCGTGGACAC
>CAZHXC010000214.1:0-2435 GCA_964536145.1 uncultured Spirochaetales bacterium
GGGGATTATACAGTGACCGTCCGGCAGAAGGCGGGTTATGTCGATTGGGCGAAATGCACCGGTTGCGGTACCTGCATCGAAAAGTGCCCCACGAAAAGCGAAGGCTCCTTTGAGCGGGAAGCCGGCCTCATGAAGGCGATCTACACCCTCTCACCGCAAGCGGTCCCCAATAAGCCTGTCATCGATCCGGCACGTTGCCGGTTTCTCACCGAGGGAAAATGCGGTGTGTGCGCAAAGGTCTGCCCTGTCGGAGCGGTTGATTACAAGCAGAAAGAGAGCTCCTTTGAGATACGTGTGGGAGCGATCATCGTCGCCACCGGATTTGACGTCTACGACTGGAAGACACAGATGCCCGAGCTCGGCGGTGGAAGGATTCCGGATGTCATAGACGGTTTGACTTTTGAGCGGTACCTCTCGGCTTCAGGACCGACGGGGGGTGCGATGGTGCGTCCCTCCAACGGCGAGGTGCCCAAGGAAGTGGTGTTTATTCAATGCGCCGGGTCGAGGAACCCGGAGTATCATAAGTCATACTGCTCCCGCGTCTGCTGCATGTACACCGCAAAGCACGCGCGGCTGTACAAGCACAAGGTCCATGACGGACAGGTGTATGTTTTCTATATCGATATCAGATCGACGGGGAAGGGATACGAGCAGTTCATCCAGCAGTCGGTATCTGAGGAGGAAATCATCTACATCCGCGGGAGGGCCGCCAAGCTCTACGAGGAAGACGGCAAGGTCATCGTCCACGGCGCGGACACGCTGACCGGTAGAAAAATAGAGATCGCTGCCGATCTGGTGGTGGTTGCCGCGGCGCTCGTTCCAAACGATGGAGCAAAGGAGTTGGCTCGAAAGCTCGGGCTCCGCAGTGACAAGGACGGCTTTTTTCTTGAAGAGGATTACAAACTTTCGCCTGTCGAGACCGACAGAAGCGGCATCTACTTAGCAGGCTGCTGTCAGGGACTCAAGGACATCGCGGACTCGACCGCCCAGGGGAGCGCGGCGTCAAGCAAGGCGCAACGGTTTCTCAGCGCTTTGCGGAAGCCTGTGGCCAATGCTGCCGGCGCCGGCTCAGGGGCCCGTGCGAGCGGCGGGAACGGCGGTTTTACCGGCGGCGCGACCGGAGGCAGGCGGTGAAACGGATTGGTGTTTTTGTCTGCTGGTGCGGTTCCAATATTGCGGGCAGCGTTGATGTGGATCAGGCGGTTGCAGGCGCCTTGGAGCTCGATGAGGTTGTTCATGCCGAGGACTACGTCTACATGTGCTCTGATCCGGGGCAGCAGAAGGTGAAGGATGCAATAGAGGAGAAAAAGCTCGACGGCGTTGTCATGGCGTGCTGTTCGCCGCGGATGCACGAAAACACCTTCAGAAAGGCGGCTGAGTCTGTGAGGCTCAACCCGTATCTCCTCGAAATTGCAAACATCAGGGAACAGTGCAGCTGGGTGCATCAGAATAACAAGCCCGTCGCCACGGCAAAGGCAATCAGCATCATCAACGCCACCGTCGACAAGGTACGGCAGAACCTGCCGTTGGACACGATATCTATAGATCTGACAAAACGGGTCTGCGTGGTGGGCGGCGGAATCGCCGGCATCATGGCGTCCCTGGATCTTGCAGGGGCGGGGTATGAGGTGGTGATCGTCGAGCGCGAACCCGCCCTCGGTGGCCACGCGGCGCAAATCTGGACAACCTTTCCATACTTTCAGGCCATGCCGGAAATGCTTGAACAAAAGATAGCCGAGATTGGCGAACATCCCCGTATCAAAGTGTACACCAGATCGGAAGTAGAGAAGCTTGACGGCTATGTGGGGAACTTTACGGTAACCCTCCGGTCAAGGCCGGAATTCATTGATCACGCAAAGTGCAGCAACTGCGGCCGCTGTCTCGAGGTGTGCCCCGTTTCACTGCCCGATGAGTTTGACGGCGGATTGACAAACAGGGCGGCTGTGTATCGGTATAACCAGGGCGACAAAGAGCGACTGCCGGTGATAGAGCAGGGAGACTGCCTCCACTTTGCCGGAGAGGCCTGCAGTCTCTGTGTCGATGCATGCGCAGAACATGCCATTGATCTTGGTGCGACCAGATCTTTGCATGAAGAATCCGTAGGCGCCATCGTCATGGCGACGGGGTATGATCTCTACAGCCCGGCGAACCTGCCGGAATACGGCGGCGGCAACATTCCCGATGTCATCGACTCGCTCGCTCTCGAGCGGATGCTCGATCCTTCCGGGCCTACGGGAGGCAGGATTGTCCGCCCTTCCGACGGGAAGGTCCCTGAAAGTGTTCTCTTCATCCAGTGTGCCGGCTCGAGGGACCCTGAGCGGCACAAGGCGTACTGCTCTCGGGCATGCTGCATGTACACCGCAAAGCAGGCAAGGCTCTACAAGCGGCAGGCCCTCGGCGGGCTCGGAAACGTCAAGGCCGTCGAAGCCCTCAAG
>CAZHXC010000214.1:2445-3146 GCA_964536145.1 uncultured Spirochaetales bacterium
GCGTATATTTCCTACATGGATATCCGTTCCGACGGCCGCGGGTTCGAAGAGTTTGTTCAGGAAGGCATGGAAGAGGAGGAACTTCTCTATATCCGGGGGCGGGTGGCCAAGGTGTATGAGGAGGGTGGCCTGCTCAAGGCGCAGACCGCCGACACCTTGAGCGGGCGGCAGCTCGAGCTCGAGACTGATCTGGTGGTACTCGCTATGGCGATGGAAGCCAAGACAGGTGTCCGGGATCTTGCAAAGAAGATGAACGTCACGATTGATGACGACGGCTTCCTGACCGAAACCCACATCAAGCTCTATCCGGTGGAAAGCTCAACAAAAGGGTTGTTTCTTGCCGGCTGCGGCCAGTCACCAAAGGACATTACCGACACCGTATCCCAGGCTCTCGCAACCGCCGGAAAGATACAGACGATGTTTTCCAACGATACGCTCATCGCGGATCCTCTTATTGCCCAAGTCAGTGTGGATATCTGTTCAGGCTGCGGGATTTGTGTCGATATCTGTCCCTACGACGCCCGGATAATGGATGAGTACAGGCTCATCTCCAGGGTGAACCAGGCGGTCTGTCAGGGGTGCGGCGCCTGTGTAGCGTCCTGTCCAAACAAGGCCTGCGAGCTCATCAACTCTACGACACCGCAATTTTTGCAGGTGATAGACGATTTTGTGCGAAAGGTCGAGGCAGGATAGATGGTCGA
>CAZHXC010000214.1:3156-4483 GCA_964536145.1 uncultured Spirochaetales bacterium
TGGTCGAGAAAGGTGGAACGGCATCCGGCGGGAGCGGCGGCGCGGCTACGGCCAAAGCGAATGGCGGCGCGGCTGCTGCCGGACAAACCGGTAGGAACCTCCTGACGTGGGTAATGGAGGAGAGCGGTCAGCCGGTCAGCCTCTGCTTTCAGTGCAAAAAGTGCAGCGCCGGCTGTCCGATGATAGGTGAGTTTGACTATCCGCCCAACATGGTCATGCGGATGGTGCAGCTCGGTGAACGCGAGCCGCTGTTGAGGAGCAAGGCTATCTGGATGTGCGTCTCCTGCGAAACCTGCGGCGCCCGCTGTCCGAACGGTATCAGCATTGCGGCGGTGATGGACACTCTTCGCGCCGCCTGCGTGGCCAAAGGCGTAAAACCGGCGGACCGGGCAACCACCGAGCTCCACAAGGCGTTCACGGAGAATGTGAAGATATTCGGTCGCCTGCACGAAGCATCGATGCTGATGGTCTACAAGCTGAGGAGCAGACAGATTTCAAGGGACGATCTCGAATTGGGGGTAAAATTGTTCTTTCGCGGCAAAATCCCGCTTCTGCCGGGAAAGAGCAAAAACATGGAGAAAATCAGGGCGTTGTTCCGGGACGCCGGAAGATAGCCGGGATATACGTTGAGGAAAGCTGTTTTTTATGCGTGAGAGCTATTCATACTACCCGGGTTGCACATCACACTCCACCGCGGCCGAGTACATCGAAGCATGCAATGAAGTGTTGGGTGCGCTTGATATAACCATCAACGAGCTTCCCGACTGGTGCTGCTGCGGCGCGGCCTCGGCGCACAACCTTTCGAAGACTCTCGCCTTAGGGCTTTCTGCATTCAATATCTCTGAAGCACAGAAGGAGAAGGAAGATCTCCTGATTCCGTGCGCCGGATGCTACAACAACCTGCGCCGGGCGGATCACGCTTTGCAGAACGATCCCAAACAGCGGGCGGCGCTTGAAGAGCTGTTGGGCTTTACCTACTCCGGTGAGATCAGGATGCTCTCTATCGTGGATGTCCTTGCCCGTGAAGAGCTTCGTCGGGCTGTACGGCAGCGGGTGAAGAATCCCTTGAGCGGGCTCAAGGTGGTGTGTTACTACGGCTGCATGCTCGTGCGTCCGCCTGAGATCACAGGCATCGATGATCCGGAGAATCCGATGCGGCTTGATACCATGATGAGCGACCTTGGCGCTGAAGTGATCGACTGGTCGTGCAAGGTGGACTGCTGCGGCGGGGATCTCGGGATGAGCCACGGCGGGAAAACAAAAGAGCTTGTTGGCAATATCGTCGACTACGCAAAAACTGGTGTCGATGCGGTGAATTCCGGTTTTA
>CAZHXC010000214.1:4493-5227 GCA_964536145.1 uncultured Spirochaetales bacterium
AGATGAATGTCGATTCAAGGCAAAACCGGATCCCGGTCCTCTTCTTTACCGAGTTGATGGCAGAAGCTTTTGGGATCGGCAATCGAAAAAAATGGTGGAAGAAGCACATTAACGACCCGTCACACCTCTTCCGGAAAGCGACATGAGTGTAGGAAACGTGAACAAGAACCGGGTGTTGATCGTTGGCGGCGGTTTTGCGGGGATGACCGCTGCGCTGCAGCTCACCGCGCAGGGGTGCGAGGTCACCCTCGTGGAAAAAGAGGCTGCAATCGGCGGGTTTTTTCCGCTCCTCGACAACACCTTTCCCACTAACTCATGCGGGGTCTGCTTTCTTTCGCCGGAACAGCCGGCGTATTGCCCCTTTATCGAATGCGAGTTGGCGGAGAACCTCTCTGTAAAAACCGGCACCCGGGTAACCCGGGTAAAGGGCGCCTCCGGCAATTTTATGGTCAAGCTGAAAAAGAGTGCGCTTGGTGTCGATGGAGCGAAGTGTATCGACTGCGGGGAGTGTGTAGCCGCCTGCCCGGTGAGCGTTCCGTATGAGTTCAGCGGCGGCATCGAGGAACGGAAGGCGATCTACAAAGAGTACCCAAAGATGGTGCGGTCAGGATACAGGATAGATTTCCACGCCTGCACACACTGCGGCGCCTGTGTCCAGGCGTGTCCTGTGGATGCGGTGGATATCGATGCCGTAGCGGTTGAAGAGATTGAAGGGGAGACAAGGTGCGATGCGG
>CAZHXC010000214.1:5237-6271 GCA_964536145.1 uncultured Spirochaetales bacterium
TGGTAGACGGAGGGCTGAAAGGGGAATACGGCTTTGGGCGTTATGCGAATGTCGTGACGAGTAGACAACTCGAACGGATGCTCAGTTATACAGGCCCGAGCGGCGGAAAAGTCTACGCTCCTGCGGACGGCTCGGCGCCAAAACGGGTGGCGTTTATTCAATGTGTCGGTTCGAGGGATATTACCTGCGGTCGTGGCTATTGCTCCGCGGTGTGCTGCATGTATACCGCCAAACAGGCGATGTTCATCAAAGAGCGGAGCCCGGATACCGAGGTTGTGGTTTATTACATCGATGTCCGGGGCATGGGGAAGGAATACGAAAGATATCTGAACCGGGCGAGGAATGACTTTGGTATCGAATACAGGAGGTCTGCGGTTTCCACGGTAAAGGAAGATCCGGTAAGCCGGAGACTCAAGCTCATCTATGACGCCGGCGCCACCGGCTCGGGCAGTGGCTCCGGTTATGGTCTGAGTAGCGGTTCCGGTGGCGGCTCATTTGTAGAGGATGAGATCGATCTGGTGGTGCTCTCGCTGGGATTCGACCCGCCTGAGCTAAGTTTTGCAGAAGCGTTGGGCGTGGAACTTGATGCGTACGGTTTCTGTAGAACCGATGAGTTTGCACCTGCAAGAACTTCGGCGGAGGGTGTTTTCGCGGCCGGAGCGTTTTGCGGGCCAAAGGACATACCGGAGACCGTCGTGGAAGCCACCGCCGCCGCCGACGCGATACTGGTTTCGCTGTTGAGTGACCGGCGGGCGGATTGCACACGCGCCGCGCCGGCCGCCGGGGAAGCGATCGCCGGCGCTTCCGCCGACGGCTCAACGGCGCCTGGTCCCGACACTACCGGTGGACCTGTCGAAGGATCCCTCTGGCAGGAGGAGCCCCGCATCGGTGTGTTCCTCTGCGCCTGCTCAGGAGTCATGGCGGAGAGCCTCGATTTTGCAGAGCTACGCCAAAGGGTTAGTAGGGAACCGCGGGTACGGTGCACCGAAACTCTCGACCGGTTGTGCGCCTCCGACGGAATCGCCGGATTGCGA
>CAZHXC010000215.1:0-5183 GCA_964536145.1 uncultured Spirochaetales bacterium
AGAAAAGCGGTTCGAGTTGTCAGGCAGAATAAACGGCGGAAGAATGCGAAAATTGAATGAAAGCCTTTGGTTGATGGGGAATACTTCAATAGGCCATAGCAAGGACCTTGCAGATGGTGATGATATGCCGTTTGCCGTAATTTTTGATCCCGCCGAAGTTGACGAGGCCATAGACATACCAATAGAGCATATCGATATAAAGAAAAACACTCTCTTTCCGCGGTTGGCGGAACCGGAGCCCTGCAAGATAGTATGTTTTCCGTTTGCCCAGCACTACATTGCCGACAGCCCGGGTTGCCATACTTACGTAAAAGACCGCAACGACATGATCAGCAAGTACAACAAACTGTCGGAGTCAGAGAATATGCGAACATTCTCGGCCAAAACGATAGTAGCGCAACTTTCTGCAGGAATCGCTTTCTCCGTCCTGGTTATAGCACTCCTTCTTCTCTTGGTGAGGGCATGAACGCGATCGAAGCATGCAGTGTTACCCATGATTTTGGACGGATACGCGCAGTTGACGGATTGAGCCTGAAGGTAAAAGCGGGCGAAATATATGGTTTACTAGGTCCGAACGGTTCGGGCAAAACCACGCTGATACGAATACTTACCGGTATTCTCAAGCCCACACATGGCACGGTCTTCCTGCTTGGAACGCCACTTCCAAACAAACCGGTAATGGCGCAAATTGGATACATGACTCAATCGATTGCTCTGTATGAGGAGCTGAGCGTACGAGAAAACATAGCTTTTTTCGCTTCAATGTGCGGTGCCAAGGGCAAACAGGCAATCAAAAACGCTATTGAGCTTGTGGAGCTCAACGATCGGGCTTCAAGCCGCGTGCGGACTCTCTCCGGTGGAATGAAGCGGCGAGCCTCGCTCGCCTGTGCTCTTGTGCATGAGCCGGTGGTTTTGCTTTTGGATGAACCGACGGTGGGTGTCGATCCGGCGCTCCGGGCCTCATTTTGGGAGTATTTCAGGAGAATCGCCGACAGGGGTGTGACGCTCGTCATCTCGAGTCACGTCATGGATGAAGCTGTGCGCTGCGACAGGCTGGGGCTTATTAGAAACGGCAGACTTATCGCGGAAGGCAGCCATTCGGAGCTACTGAAATTGGCCGGCGCCGCCGCTCTGGAGGAAGCCTTTCTCCGCATCACCGGTAAGGAAGGCGCGGCCACATGAATTGGAACAGAATTGCCTCTTTGAGCGGCCGTGTTGTACTGGAGGTGTTTCGTGACAAGCGTTCATTTGTGTTGTTGATCGTCATCCCTGTTTTGCTGCTCTTGCTCGCGGATAAACTGTTTGAATCCGACGCGGAACGGCTCGGCATCGGTCTGGTAAACCTGGATAGCGGGGTCTCGATTCCCGGCGGCATTTCATTGAGACTCGGAGACAGCATTGAACAGGGCATCAGGATGAGTGAAAGCCTCTCTCTCATTGCCGTCGAAGAACATGAAAGCGAAGCTTTCCTTGCATCGGGACAAGCCAAGGCTGTACTGTTCCTGCCGGCAAATTTTTCCGCTTCTTTTGTGCAATCCGGTGAGCTGACGCTCGATCTAAAGCTCGAGGGATCAAATCCGGCATTATCACAACCGGTAATCGGCCAAATACATCAGATTGCGATTGCGGCGCTCGCTCAGCTGGCCGCTCCGGAAATAGCACCCGGGTTTGACAGGTCACCTGTTCGCATCAACGCCGATTATTTCTACGGGGGAGAAGCGTTTGGCATGATGGACTACGTGGCGCCGGTGTACATCGCATTCCTCGTACTGTTTTTTGTCTTTCTCATCACCTGCGTATCACTCATCAGGGAGAGGAACCAGGGAACCCTTGAACGGCTGCTTGCATCTCCCACAACACGATTTGAAATAATAGCAGGCTATATTATTGGACTGGGTGTATATGCGCTTCTGCAAGGCGCGGTGATACTGACTTTCTCGCTTTTCGTTCTGAAAATTGTATATGCGGGAAGCCTCTGGATTCTGTTTTTGATAATTGCGGTTCTTTCGATCGTGGGGGTCGCGCTGGGAATGCTCGCCTCCTCGTTTGCGAGAAACGAGTTTCAGGTTGTGCTTTTCATACCGCTTCTCATCATTCCTCAAATGCTGCTAGGCGGAACATTTATTCCCGTAGACCAACTTCCTCCGGTTCTCACACCGTTGGCATACAGCATGCCGTTGACCTATGCCAACATGGCGATGCAGGATGTTATGATAAAAGGTTGGAACCTGAGCCAAATCTATCTGAAGTTGCTCCTGCTCGGGGGTTTTGCTGTCGTATTTGTTGTCATCGATGTTCTTGCCGTAAGGCGCAAGATTGACTAAGAGGATGCTAAAGGAGATAACCGGTGCGGAAAGAACTGAATACGGATACGGTTCGGGAATTATGGTCACAAACATACAACACTGAAGGTAAACCGGACTGGTCCCACATTTTTCCGTATTATCACCCGGATATTGTCTTCCAGGACACAATCCAGCGGATAGAAGGCATTGAGGACTTTACTGCGATGTGCAACCGGCTTACCGAACGCACTAAACAGCTGAATATGGAAATCATTTCAATCGTACAAAATGGAAACCTCATCATACTCGAATGGATCATGACGATGATGTTCAAGAAGTTTCCAAGCACTCCTCTCTATGGTGTGACGAGACTCACGTTGCATGAGGACGGCAGGATCATTGAGCAGAGGGATTACTATGACTTGTGGGGCGATATTTTCAACAACATTCCCCGTTTTGGAAAGATGTACCGTCGATTTTTGAAGAAGAAGTTCGGCTAATACTTCGGCATCTCAGGATCGATGCGTTCCGCCCACGCGTTTATCCCGCCCTCAAGATTGCGCACACGTTTGAAACCGCTGTCTCTTAAGAATTCGACCGCGCGGGCGCTCCGGTGACCGCTCCTGCAATAGACCACAATTTCACGGCCGGTGTCGAGCTCTCGAACACGTGCGGGAAGTTCACCCAAGGGGATACGGTAGGCGTCGAGGGAGCTTATTTCGTACTCATGGAGATCGCGTACATCAAGCAGGAGGATGTCATTCCCCTGGTCGTTCAGACGTTTTAACTCTTCCGGCAGGATTGACGGAACCTCCGGCCCGTGCGCCTCCTCACCGCGTATTCCGCAAAACTCCTCATAGTCAATGAGGTTACCCACGGTTGGCTCATCGCCGCAGACCGGACACTCACGGTTCCTGTTCACGCTTATCTCGCGAAAGCGCATGCTGAGAGCATCCACTGTGAGGAGCCGTCCGACAAGCGGCTCGCCTTTACCGAGGATGAGCTTTACTGCCTCGGTTGCCTGGATCATACCGAGGAGCCCCGGAAGAACACCGAGTACCCCTCCTTCGGCACAGGATTGCACCATTCCCGGGGGAGGAGGCTCGGGAAAGATGCACCGATAACATGGGCCATCGGACCGTGCGAATACGGCGGCCTGCCCTTCGAATCTGGAGACAGAGGCATAGATCAACGGTTTACCGCCGAGCACGCACGCGTCGTTGATGAGGTAACGCGTTGCGAAATTATCGGTTCCATCGACCACCAGATCGAAACAGTCAATGATCCCGAGGGCATTTTGACTCGTCAATCTCTCCCGGTAGACACGGACATCGACAAATGGATTTATGGCGCCTATCCGCTCCACCGCCGAATCCACCTTTGGCTGCCCGACCGACCGTGTATCGTGTATGACCTGTCGCTGGAGATTCGTGCTGTCTACGACATCGAAATCCACAATACCGATGGTACCCACACCTGCCGCCGCGAGATAGAGCAGGACCGGTGAGCCAAGACCGCCGGCGCCCACGCAAAGCACCCGCGCCGCCTTCAGCTTTGTCTGTCCTGCGAGCGCAACCTCAGGCATGATGAGGTGACGGGAATACTGGAGGATCTCTTTGTTGGAGAAAGAAACATTTCCCGCGGTGCCGGGTCGAGATACGCTTTCGTGTAACTCGCAATCCCCCGATTCGTGGCGGTCGCGCGATCTCCTGTCATTCAATTCGGCTTCGTGCAAATCGCTATCCCCCGGCAACGGCATCAACAATCCGAAGCGTTCCGGAAAACACGTCGGGTAGATCTCCCGTTACACTCTCCAATTTATATATTATTCATTTTGTAATCAATAATGATTCCGGATCTTCGCCAAAAAATGGCTCTGATTTTCCCGCATTTGATGCCTGGTGACTTTTCGAACCTCATACGCTAATGTAGAAGTCTGGGGGAGAACCTTATGGAGGTTTCTTTGAGGGAAAGTACTCCGGCCGGATGGAATAGGGGGGATACAATCGACACGATGACAAAGGATAAGCTCTATATTTCCTACAACGCAATCCATAATACGGTCAAAAAGCTTGCCGAAGAAATCACCGCCTCCGGGTTCGATCCCGATGTAATGGTGGCCATCGGCACCGGCGGCTTTATCCCGGCACGAATCCTCAAAACCTTTCTCGGCAAACCGATCCTCACCGTAGGAATCAAGTACTATGACGATGATAATGTGCCGATGGATGCGCCGCAGAAGATACAGTGGATAGATGAGGTAGAGAAAAAGCTTTGCGGGAAGAAGGTGCTGCTGGTTGATGAGGTCGATGACAGCCGGGTCACCCTGGAGTACTGCCTCCGCGAATTGCTCCGCCACAAACCCGCGGAGATTGCGGTAGCCGTCCTGCACAACAAGAGAAAATTAAAGCGTGGGGAAATCCCATCCCACGTAAACCGGTATTTCTGCGGTGAGGAACAGGAGGACGGCTGGATAGCCTATCCCTGGGACGCTCTTGATATAAACGCACACGATGCGCTGGCATCGGAATAATATGAGATTATGTTACAGGCGGCGCAGCGACGGCACATTATCGGCGTATGGCACCTCCGCCGCCCGCTACCGCTCGCCTCTCCTGAACACTTCTCCCAGCGCGGCAGGCGCACTCATCTTCCGTTTGCCTCTCCCAATGCCGCCGACAACGAGCACACCCAGCGTCGCAAGATAGGGAAGCATCGCAAGCAAGTTCGGTGGGATCCCAATCGGCTGGAGCAGGTATTGCAGAACAAAGATTCCTCCAAAGAGAAAGGCGCCGATAAACGCCCGTCCCGGTCTCCACAACGCAAAGATCGTCAACCCGATGATGATCCACCCCCGGCCCGCGGTCATCCCCTCAATCCACGATTTTGAATAGGCTA
>CAZHXC010000215.1:5193-6267 GCA_964536145.1 uncultured Spirochaetales bacterium
AGATTTGCTCCCGCCATTCCCGCAAAGGCGCCGCCGACCACAACGCACACATATCTGACAAGATTAACGCGTATCCCCTGGCTCTCCGCCGCTATCGGGTTTTCTCCGGCGGAACGTATGATGATCCCCCACCGGGTATGCTTCAAGATAAACCAGGTGGTTATTCCCAACGGGACCGCAAGATAGAAGAAAGCATCGTGGTAGAAAAGGATGTCCCCCAGTACGGGTATATCGCCAAGGAGAGGGATCCTCACCGGATTCATTTTGACCTGAAGCGGAGTACCGATGTAGGGCTTTCCCCAGAGGCCCGCCGCGCCAAGACCGAGCATCGTCAGCGCGAGTCCCGATACCACCTGGTTCGACTGAAGGGACACGGTGACCACCGCATGCAGGAATGCAGCAACCGCGCCGATGAGTATCGCCACCAGCAGTCCCAGCCAGGGGCTGCCGGTGAGGAAGGTTGTGATAAAGCCGCTGACCGCGCCAAGGGCGAGCATGCCTTCCACGCCAAGGTTCAACACTCCGGACCGCTCGGCGATTACTTCGCCGAGAGTACCAAGCAAGAGCGGCGTACCGGCAACGATGGCCCGTCTCAATACCGATTCAAAGAGATCCATCACGCACTCTCCCCAACTCTCGATTCGCTCCGTCGAACGATCACAACTTTGTTTTTCAAGAAGAACTCCCCGGCAATGAGAAAGAAAAGAATAACACCGTTAAATACCTCCACGGTAGCCGCCGGAAGCCCCAAGGAAATCTGAATGGCGTCTCCACCCACCATGATTCCGGCGAAAAACAGCCCGGAGACTATCACGAGCATCGGATTCAACCGCGCCAGCCAGGCGACGATGATAGCGGTGAAGCCGTATCCGGCGGAAATTGTATATGGATAGCTCAGATGGTGATGTATACCAGCCACCTCACCGACGCCTGCCATCCCCGCAACGCCGCCGCTTATGATCATAGCAACCGCAAGAGTTTTTAAAAATCCGATTCCGGCATAACGGGCCGCATCGGGATTGTCTCCGATGACCCTGACCTCGTAACCGAACTTTGTTCGCTGAATAACAAAAA
>CAZHXC010000216.1:0-1453 GCA_964536145.1 uncultured Spirochaetales bacterium
TGCGCTCTTTGCCGGGCTTCACTCTCTGGTCTGGATTGCCGCGGCGCTCTATGCGGTAACGGCGCTTACGGCGGCACTCGGCGCAGGGGTACGGTCAACTTAGTCGCACGGCGGTCACGAAAACATCTTTGCAATCTCATCGGCATCAAACTGCGGAAAATCGACTCGGGCGTCTTTTGAAATGGCCACCGCTTCCGTTCCCCTCCCGGTAACCGTACCTATCATCGCTGCCGGAATGCCCTTCTTTTTGAGCGTATGTACATACTTGTTTGCGGCGGCTTCCGCGATGACCGTGAGGAGGCTCCCCGATCCGATCAGCCCCAGGGGATCGAGATTGAGCGCCCGGCAAATCCTTTCGGTTACCGGTTCGATGGGAATGGCATCCAAGTGTATTTCGATTCCGCACCCTGAAGCGGCGGAAAGTTCGAAGAGGGCGGTTGCCACCCCACCTTCGGTTACGTCGTGCATCGCCCTGACCGCCGGAAGTCCTGCACCGGTCCGCGCCTCGGGCAGAATCGACAATCTGTCCAAAAAACCGGCGGCGGTATCAAGTTCCTGCGGAGTCAGGCCTTTTTCTGTAAGTCTCTCCGCAAAATCTTTTGCAAGGATCGCGGTACCTTCGTTGCCCGCGGTTTTTGTCATCACGATGCTGTCACCCGGTTGGATAGACGACGTGCGTTTCAGCCGGTTCTTCCGGACAACGCCGATCATGGTCCCGGAAACAACCGGACGGTTGACCGCGGTTGTGATCTCGGTGTGACCACCGGAGACGGTTGCCCCGATTGCCGATGCGGCCGATTCGATTTCTGAGAATGTCTGCCGCACCTGCGCTTCATCGGTTTCAGGCGGGAAGAGTAGAATCGGGAAGAACCATCGCGGGGTTGCCCCGGAAACCGCTATATCGTTTGCATTGACCGTTATGCTGTAGAAGCCCATCCTCCCGGTGGTAAAGGTGATCGGGTCCGCCGCCACAACGATGAAGGAATCCTTCTCGATGTCGAGAATCGCGGCGTCCTCACCCACGCCGGGACCAACTACCAGCGACTGATCATCCGCGGACATATCCCTCAGGATGGAGAGCAGGACTTCGTTGGGGAGCTTTCCTACCGGAATAATTCGCTTCATCGGTGCGGATCTGTAGAGGTAGGGTCTATTCCCGGCGGCGGCTTGAGGAGCTCGCTCCAGACGATTGCCCGCTTCAGCGGCGGGAGTCTTTCGATACGGCTCAATGAATACGTCAATCCGCGCGCTCGCGTTGTGGCGGCCCGGCTCGCCGTTGCGGGCCGCGCTCCTGACCGCTCAGCCGCCGCCGCTTTGGTTTCCCGCCGGCCGGTTGCCGCAACGCCCGCCGATCCGGCCGATGTTTTCAGATAAGACGCCGCAGACAGTGTGTCGAGCTCGGGGGCGGTAACATCCACCGGCGCCGAATCGGCTGACGATTCCACGGAGCCGG